>NZ_QSTJ01000002.1:0-68686 GCF_003438665.1 Bacteroides sp. OM08-11 | reverse complement strand
ATATAAGAAATCTGCAAAGTCTTCGCAGAACTTGGTACGTTCAGTAATGTAAAATCACCAT
This sequence comes from Bacteroides sp. OM08-11, assembly GCF_003438665.1. Classification (NCBI taxonomy): domain Bacteria; kingdom Pseudomonadati; phylum Bacteroidota; class Bacteroidia; order Bacteroidales; family Bacteroidaceae; genus Bacteroides; species Bacteroides sp. OM08-11. The sequence continues at coordinate 68,625 of NZ_QSTJ01000002.1, read as the reverse complement.
CTACACCGGTAATTGCACCAATTTGTGTACCTTTTACCAATACAGAGGCTCCAATAACTGGCTGCCCATCTTCTTCAGAAATCACAACACCTGTGACTTTCTGCGTCTGGGCAGTTACTAAGCCTATTCCTACAAAAAGACAGGCTAATAACAGCATTAATTTTCTTTTCATAAATTCTCTCTTAAAGTTTAACTTTACATTAATTGTTTCTTTACTCTAACAAAATGCAAATATATTAATAAAACTGAAACGGACAATTGTTTTAATAAAAAAACCTTGTAATTCTGTCAAATCGTTAATAAAAGCCCGCTTTTTATGCTGAATAACAGTTTTTGCATATTTAAAAAGCTTAAAAAAAGACATGTTTGGTATCACTGTGTTTTTATATTTATAGCAGTTTCTTTGCTTGAATACACACATTTTAAAACAAAATGGTTAAAAAGAAGCCTCATCTTCATGTTTTATACCCTTTTTCATTAGACAAATTGTGTATTTCTACACACAAAATCCACTTAAGAAAATGAAATGTAAAGTCACTTTTGACAGATATTAATTCTTATTCAAACCTCATTTTGCACAGAATATCGTCTTATTTGTTTATAGTATTAATTAAAATAAATAGAAATGGGTAAAATTATTTACAATTTAGTGTACAATCGCAAGAAGTGCCTTAATAAAAAAGGAATGGCATTGGTGCAAGTAGAGGCTTATTTGGATAGAAAGAAAAAGTATTTTTCAACTAAGGTTTATTTAAAACCAGAACAATGGGATACCAAAAAATTGGTTGTAAAAAATCATCCCAATGCAGATGCACTTAACCGACTGATATATGAATATGTAGCGATGATCGAAAAAAAGGAACTAGAACTATGGCAACAGGGTAAACGTATATCTTTAGAGTTATTGAAGGACACATTAGCTGCACGAGAAAACAACACTTCATTTATCCCCTTTTTCAAGCAAGAAGTAATGAATTCTTCTCTGAAAGAAAGCACCAGGCGTAATCATCTTTCTACTCTAATGTTACTGCAAGAATTCAAAAGAGACGTTATATTCTCTGACTTAACTTTTGAGTTTATATCGTCATTTGAGCATTTTCTACAGTCAAAAGGTTATCATATCAATACCATTGCGAAACACATGAAACATCTGAAACGCCATATAAATGTCGCTATTAATAAAGAGTATATAGAAATACAGAAATATGCTTTTCGAAAATATAAAATTAAAACCGTAGAGAATAAACATACGCACTTGACCCCTGAAGAACTGGAAAGACTGGAAAAATTACGTTTGACAGGAAGATGTATGAAATATCAAAAAACTTTAGATGCGTTTTTATTTTGTTGTTATGCAGGCATGCGATATTCTGATTTCATAAATCTATCACCTGATAGTATAGTAGATATTCATCAAGAAACTTGGTTACTATATAAATCTATAAAAACGGGGACAGAAGTACGACTTCCTCTCTATCTCCTCTTTGGTGGTAAAGGACTTGTGATACTTGATAAATACCGAGATAATATTCAAGAATTTTTCCACTTAAGAGATAATTCAAACGTAAATAAAGATTTAATCATTATATCCAGATTAGCCGGATTATCAAAAAAAATATCATTTCATACTGCGCGCCATACTAATGCGACTTTACTCATATATAATGGGGTAAATATAACTACAGTACAAAAGTTACTCGGACATAAAAGCGTGAAGACCACACAAGTATACACTAATATTATGGATATGACTATTGTTCATGATTTAGAGAAAAATCATTCATTATTGTCATCACATAAAAAGATGTAGTTATCCTTCTCTATTAGTATGGTCCTAACAATTAAAGGGTGTAGCCATATAATTATTAGGGTTATACCCTTTTTCTGTTTTTACATGTCTACATTTTTCATTATTAAAATCAAAGTTTTCATAGTATGAAAAAATCGTAAAGCTAAGTTCTGCGAAAACATTGCAGATTTCTTATATTGGTATGCAGACACAAGAAGTGGCTATCAGACCACATGTAAAAGTAACAATGTACTCTGATAATAAGCTACTTGATGAAGTTATGATCGTTGCTTATGGTGGAGCGACAAAACGTTCATTTACAGGTTCGGCAACAGAAATTAAAGGTGAAAAGATTTCATTAAAAAATCCAACAGAACTTTCTAAAGCTCTTAGTGGTGAGGTTGCCGGTGTTCAAGTTATGTCTACTTCTGGTCAACCAGGAACTAATGCTAGTATTCGTATTCGCGGTTTAGGGTCTGCATATTCAAGCCGTGCACCGCTATATGTTGTAGACGGTATTCCTTTTGAAGCAGATTTGAGTGGTATCGACCCAAGTGATATTGCTTCTATGACAGTTTTGAAAGATGCAACTGCTACAGCTCTTTATGGTTCACGAGCTGCCAATGGTGTAGTATTGATTACGACTAAAAAAGGAGAAGTTGGTAAAACTCATGTTGAAGCAGAAGTTAAATATGGTGCCAATATGCGCTTGATACCACAGTATGACGTGATTGAAAGTCCTGAACGGTATACGGAGCTCACATGGGAAAGCCTGAAAAACTATGCTGTCAATGCAGGAGGAATGGATGCCAATCAATCTGCCGCATGGGCATCTAGTAATCTTTTCCAAGCAAAATATGGTATTGCCCCTATTTATAATATGTGGAGCGCCAATGGTGCCGATTTAATTGATCCAAGTACCGGTCGATTTAATAGTGGAATTATGCGTAAATATACTCCAGAGAAGTGGGAAGATTATATTTTCCGTACAGGACAAAAATTAGATGCAAACGTAAAAATATCCGGTGGTAATGAAAAAATGACTCATTATACAGCTTTCAGTTATCTGAAAGATGAGGGCTACTATATTTCTTCAGATTACCAGCGTTTTAATGTACGTAATAATATGAGTAACCAAATTACTCCATGGTTAAAGGCTACTACATCAATGGCATATGCATATATGGAAACTAACAAGCCAGGACAATCTGACAGTAATATGAATAATGGTTTTCAATTTATAAACGGTATGCCATCGCTATTCCCCGTTTTTGAACGTGATGCAGATGGAAATATTGTACAAGATACAAATATCGGAGGAAATAAGTATGACTATGGTATGAATTCAGGATACCAACGTCCTTTTGGGGCTGGTATCAATCCTGCAGGAGCATTGTTATTGGATAAAGACGAAATCGTTTCTCATCAATTTAATGGTAATGGATCTTTTGAAGCTAAATTCCTGAAATACTTTAAGCTGACTGCCAATGTTGGTTTACAGTACTTAGGTTCAGCAGAAAATGAACTTACTAATCCATATTATGGGGATAGTGCCGGTAAAGGACAAATTGTAAAATATCAGACTAATTATTTAAATTTCACAGCCAACCAAATTCTTTCTTGGGGACAAAGTTTTGATAAACATAATTTTGATGCTTTTGTTGCTCATGAATCAACAAGTAGTAAGACCTCTGTAGCTTATGGTGGTAAATCTAAAATCGTTAGACCAGACAACACTGAGTGGAGTAACGGTGTAATTATGGATTATCTGGAATCATATACTTATGGTTATTCCATCGAAAGTTATTTTGGTCAATTACGTTATGATTATGATAATAAATATTTTCTCCATGGAACCCTTCGTGCAGATGGTAGCTCACGTTTTGCGAAAGGAAATAAATGGGGAGTATTCGGTTCTGTAGGTGCCGCTTGGGCTATAACTAATGAAGATTTCATGAAAGATATCTCATGGCTGAAAAATTTGAAATACAAATTAAGTTGGGGTGTGTTAGGTAATCAAGACTTTATAACTTCTCCGGTTGTAGCAGGTTACTATCCTTATGAAGATCTTTATACTATTAATAACTTGAATGATGAATATACATTTAGTTTTAAGTTTAAAGGCAATCCTAATTTGACATGGGAGAGAAGTAGTACTATTAATACAGGTATTGAGTTCAACATTGCTGATGTATTGGAAGGTGAAGTAGAATATTTCTACAAAAAAACAACTGATATGTTGTTTATGAAGCAAGTTGCTCCTTCTTTAGGCTATGCGTCATATCCTGTAAATGATGGAGCATTAGTAAATAAAGGAGTTGAATTCTCACTGACAGCCCACTTGTTAAACAAGAATGATTATAAGTTTGATTTCCGCGTAAATGGAGGTTATTATAAGAATGAAATGACTCAAATGCCTATTGATGAGACCACAGGTAAAGAAAAGCCTATTGAAATCAGTACTTATTATGGTTGGGCCAAAGGTCATTCTTTATATGATTTCTATATTCGTGAATATGCCGGTGTTGATCCGGAGACAGGATTTGCATTATATAATCAATACTACAACGTAAAACCGAATGGTGATAGAGATTTGATTACTGATATGGAAACTTATAAGTCTAAAAATGAAATTAATAAACTTGAAGTTGAACAGACAAGTGATTGGAGTCAAGCTACTAAAAAATTTGTTAATAAGTCTGGTATTCCGGCATTACAAGGAGGTTTTGGATTTGATTTATATGCAAAAGGCATCACCTTTAATGCAACATTTTCTTATGGTATAGGGGGATATGGTTATGATTATAATTATGCGGCAATGATGCATAGTGGTACTGCCGGATCGTATAATTGGCACAAAGATATCGAAAGTCGTTGGCAGAAACCAGGTGATATCACCAATGTTCCAAGCTTAGCAAATGATTATGGTGGAGGTGCCGATGATACGAATTATGCCAATGCTAGCTCTACACGCTTCTTGACGAGTCGTTCATTCTTAAACCTTGCAAATGTAAGAATAGGTTATTCACTACCTAAGAATATTGTATCAAAACTGCACCTTTCTGAACTTAGTTTCTTTGTTTCAGGTGATAACTTGTTATATCTATCTGCACGTAAGGGATATGTCTCAATGGCATCTTCTGGAAATAGTGACAATGTGAATGACGATAATAAAAATGACTCCGGTGAATCGGGAAGAAGCCAATATGCTCCGTTAAGTACAATTATGGGAGGTATTAAAATTCAATTCTAACAATAAAAATAAGAGTTATGAAATTCAATATAAAAAATTATATTCCAGTTACGGCATTAAGTTTAATGCTCCTATTGGGTAGTTGTAGCGATTCTTTCTTGGAAAAGAAACCGTCGGATTATATTACCTCGGAAGATTTGCAAGAAGTAGCAAAATGGAATCCTAATATCCTAATGGGACAAGCTTTAGGCACTTATTCTACAACTTTTGCCATGAACTCCGGTGGTACTGGAGGACATGATGACTTTGGTCAGAAATCTGTAGATATCGCTACTGACTTAATGAGTGGTGATATGGTTATTATGCAACAGGGTTACGGTTGGTTTGAGGCTGCAGGTGCACTGACCTGTACAACAGCTACAGCAACCTCATATTCTTATCAATTTTGGAGATATTATTATAAATTAATTAAAGCGACTAACGAGATATTGGATGCTGCCGGAGGTGATGATATAATTCCGGAAGGTGACGAAAGTAAAATATACTATGGTCAAGCTAAAGCTTTAAGGGCTCATTCTTATTTCAATTTAGTAAATCTGTATGCAAAACCATATACTGAAGATAAAACAGCTTTGGCGATACCTGTCTATCGCACTCAGTTGACCTCAGAAGCTGTAAAAAAATCATCGGTAGAAGATGTATATGCTTTGATTGTTAAAGATTTGACAGACGCTATTCCTCTATTAGAGGGTTTTGAACGCCCTTCTGGTGCGAAAGATCAAATCAACCAAGATGTAGCCAAAGGTATGTTGGCATACGTTTATTTAACTATGGGAGACTACAAAAATGCTGCTAAACTGTCCCAAGAGGTTATTGATTCTCATGAATATACTTTAATGGACAAAACAGAAATCATTAAATCAGGATTCGCTTCAATTAATATTTCTGGATGGATGTGGGGAATTGATTTGACTACAAGTAATTCTCCGGCACTTCCAACTTTCTGGGGACACATGGATTTGTTCACCTATAGCTATGCTTATGCAGGTGGAGAGAAATTAGTGGATACAGCATTGTACAATTCAATACCTGCGTCCGATGTACGTAAGAAGTGGTTTACTGAGTATAGTTCAGAAGGTGAACAGTATGAATTGACAAACTGGTGGAAATTCTATGACTCTAAGCGCATTATGGGTAATCGTGAATGGTATAATGATGAAGTTTATATGCGTGTTGCTGAAATGTATCTCATAAATGCAGAAGCTAATGCACGTGACAATGAACTACCTGCTGCTAGAACCTCTTTGAAAGCTTTACTGGATGAACGTGATGAGGTTGTAGCAGAAAAAGTAGCTTTGATGAATCAGACTGATTTGTTGGATATGATTTATTATAATTGGCGTCTTGAAATGTGGGGTGAAGGTCGTGGCTTAATGACAATGAAACGTTTCCAAAAGTCTATCACCCGTTGTGAGGAAGATGCAATGCTTCCAGGTAGAACTTACAGTTATGATGACAAACGTTTAATTTTTAATATTCCAGAAAGAGAAATTACTAATAATCCAAACTTGGCTGATTAAGATTTAACTCCTATAAAAATAAAAGAGACTGTATTTAAATACAGTCTCTTTTATTTTCTATGAATTTCAAATCGAACTAAAATTCTTTTATAGAACTTCTCAAAGATTATTAAAAAAATAGATACAGAAGAATAAATATGGTTATCAATATTTATTGAGCTTATCCATTTCTTTCTTTTTTCATTTTTATTATGAAAATATTCAACAAAGATGACATATAACAGACTCCTAGTATAATTATTAAAATTGGGTTTTAGAATAATTTATTTTATAACTATCTGTATTTCTGTATTATACCTTAGTATATAGTAGCTCAAAAGTAGAGCAAAAATACTTTAGCTTGTTCTGTAGTAACTTCTAGCAACTACTTCACAAAAAGCAGAACATATTTCTATTTTTGCAACATATTGTTTATCTGTGTATTATATATTTTGTAGTTCTGCGAAGACTTTGCAGATTTCTTATATTGGTATGCAGACACAAGAGGTAGCGATAAAGCCTCATGTGAAAGTAGTTATGAAGCCCGATTCTAAGTTATTGGATGAAGTAGTGGTTACTGCTGTAGGTATTCAACGTGCAGAACGTTCTTTAGGGTATTCGGTATCAAAAGTAGATGCAGATGAAACTATTCAAAAGGCTGAACCAGATTTGATTCGCTCTTTAGATGGTAAGATACCGGGAGTTGTTATCAACTCACCTTCAGGTGCAGCGGGTTCTGCAACACGCATGACAATTCGTGGTAATTCATCCTTCCTAGGAAATAATCAACCACTTTATGTAGTAGACGGTGTACCATATAGCAATACAGAAGTAGCTTCATCTAACCAAGCAACTGAAGCTGGTGGTGCTTATGGTAGTGGCATTTCCACTCTTGATCCGAATGACATTGAATCAATGAATGTATTAAAAGGAGCAGCAGCTGCTGCATTATATGGCTCACGTGCAGCTAATGGTGTAGTTCTTATTACTACAAAAAGTGGATCAAAAGGTGGGAAAAAAGCAGGTAAAGGGACTGAAATTACATTAAATGCTTCGTATACGATAGAGCAGATAGCTGGGCTACCGGATTATCAAAATAAATTTGGTACAGGTGATAATTTTATAGCTCAAGGAGTAAATGGCTCTTGGGGAGCTTCTTTTGATGATGTTACGGAAGTTCCTTTAAGCATGTATTCTGCCAATATTTATGGTAATGCTTATCCTAACTTACCTAAAATGATTCCTTATAAAGCTTATAAAAATAATGTGAAAGATTTATTTGAATTAGGAGGTATCTATGATTTGTCTTTAAATATTAACCGTTATACCGAAAGTGGAAATTTCACAGCTACTCTTTCACGCATGAATCAAGACAGCTATATACCTTATGCTGATTTTGGGCGTTATTCCATTAGTGTTGGTGGAAACCAGACTTTAGCCAATGGAGTACGAGTTGGTGGAAATGTATCTTACTCTAGAACACAGCAAAACGGCCCGATGTTCGGTAATAACCAGTCAAATAATATTGGTGCATCTTCCTTTGCCCGCGCTTTAATTCTCGGACGTAACTGGGATATGTCTCTTCCTTATGAGACTCCTGATCACAAATCATTATTTTTCGTAGGTGACCAAGCAGACAATCCACTATGGTCATGGAAATATAATAAGATAAAAACTACAATGGATAGAGCTGTGGCCAACTTTAACATAGGCTATGATCTTACAAAGTGGCTTTCTGTTGACTACCGTATTGGTATCAACGATTTCAAGATGGATCGTAAAGAGGTCTTGAATATTGGTTCAAGAGCTGTGGGAGGTAAAGGACGTATCCGTGTAGAATCGTACGATACGCAAGAAATCGAGTCTACTTTATTATTCCGTTTTGATGTACCTATTCATAAAGATTGGGGACTGAAAGCCACTATCGGGCATAATGTAAATCAATTCACTTCTAATAATACACAGACAACCGGTCTCAACATTATGTCACCGGGAGTCTATAATATTGATAATACCGAATCTCAGACTTCTGAAGAATACTATGTAAGAACTCGCCTATGGGCATTGTTCGGAGAAGCAACTTTGGATTATAAGAACTTCGCTTTTTTAAGTGTTACGGGGCGTAATGACTTTTCTTCTACATTACCCAAAAACAATCGTAGTTTCTTTTATCCTTCTATTGCCGGTTCATTTGTATTTACTGATGCGTTCCATATTAACGAGGATATCATCAAATTCGGAAAAGTTCGTTTGAGTTGGGCTAAAGTAGGTAATGATGCAGGCGCCTATTACAAAAATGGAACGTTCTCTTTAGGACAACCCTATAATGGTCAACCTATCTTGTCATTACCAAGTTCAATGTTTGATCCGGAATTGAAACCGGAGTTTACTTCTGAAGTTGAATTCGGAGCTGAACTACAATTTCTAAAAAGTAGAGTTAACGTAGACTTCACTTGGTATAATCGTAATTCTACCAATCAAATTGCCCCTTTGAGTCTTCCCTATTCTACCGGATATGGTAGTTACTATACAAACTTTGGTAAAATGAATAATCATGGTATTGAAGTTGGCTTAAATCTGATTCCTGTTTTAACTAGAGACTTTAAATGGGATATGTATTTCACTTATACACAGAATGACAGTGAAGTGAAAGAATTAGCAGAAGGTGTAGAACGCGTGTCTCTAAATACAGGCTTTGCAACTCCAGGAGCTGTGCTGGAAGTTGGACAACCCTATGGAATGTTGGTAGGAGATGTCTTTGCCCGTGACGAAGATGGAAACCTTTTGGTTGATCCGAACTCCGGATTTTATTTAGTAGCCGACGAACAAGGATATTTAGGTAATCCGGCACCTGATTGTAAATTAAGTTTAAGCAATACTTTTACCTACAAAGGTGTCACCTTGTCTTTCTTAGTAGATGCTCAAATTGGTGGCTGTGTATGGACATCTTACATAACTGATTTATTGGGACGTGGTGTTACAAGAGATACAGAAAATCGTTATGGTTCCCGTATCATGCCTGGTTACTTAGCCGATCCGTCAACAAAGAAACCACTATTGGACGGTAATGGGAATAAGATTCCTAATAATGTTCAACTACGTGAAAATGATTTATGGTTTACAGGTAGTTCTACAGTTTCTTCTTTCGCAATCAACGGTGTCGATGAAGCGGCTGTATATGATGCAACTACTTTCCGCCTACGCGAATTAAGTCTCGGCTATGAAATTCCCAAGTCTTGGCTGGCAAAAACATTTATTGGTTCTGCAAGTGTATCTTTCGTGGCACGTAATTTATGGTTCTGGGCACCGAATGTTCCGAAACACACTAATTATGACCCTACTGCCAGCAGTTATGGTGGAGGTAACGTGCAGGGTATTGATTATACATCTGCACCAAACACCAGACGTTATGGATTCAATCTTAAACTTACATTCTAAAAACCGGACGTATGAAAATAAAAAAAATTATATTTATATTGACATCAGCATTATTGGTTAGCACTAGTTGTTCTGATTATCTAGATATCAATGATGATCCGAACAAGCCAACTACGGCTGAACTTAGTAAAGTATTAACTGGAGCAGAATATGATATAGCAATGTCTTTTGCTGCTGGTAATTATATCGGTTCTTCATTGCCTTCTTATGTTTTTCATCTGACTTCCAGAGAAGTGGACAACTTTGGCATTACAGCTTCTACAGCATCTAATGGTAATTCATGGCTACAGGCTTATACATATGGTCTTAAAAACACTGATGCAGTAATTACTGCTGCTGAAGAAGGAAATAATTTGATATATGCAGGTATCGGTAAATTATTAAAGGCTTATGCATTTGCAAATATCGTCGATTTATGGGGAGATGTACCATATAGCGAATTTAATATTGAAGGGAATTATGCTCCTATTGCTGATAAAAGTTCTGAGATTTACAATTCACTATTCACTTTGATTGACGAAGCTATTGGTAACTTGAAAAATGAGGAAGCTGCTAATTTGTTAAAACCAGCAGCTGATGATTTGATTTACAATGGAGATAAAGACAAATGGATCAGAATGGGTAATACGTTGAAATTGAAACTACTTGTTCAGTGCCGTAAAGCAAAAGGGGAGATTACCGGTTGGAATGAAAAACTGGCAGCACTACTTACAGAGAATAACTTTATGAAAAGTGGTGAAGATTTCGAGTTTAAACATACCCAAAAGGACAACCCTGATGAACGACACCCAGCATATGTAGATGAATACCTCGGTGGTCAGAGTACCTATTATATAAGTCCATGGATTTATGAAATAATGTCCGGTATTAATTTGAATGTGAAAGATAATCCCTTCACAGGTATTGTTGATCCACGTATTCCCTACTATTGGGTAAATCAAATAAAAGCAGATGGAGAAGCACAGAATACGACTGATTATCGTAGTGGAGCATTTGTTTCAATATTCTTTGCATCAAACTCTTCTTCTTCCGGAAACGACCAACGTTCTACTTCCTCTTTTATTGGTATCTATCCTTGTGGTGGTAAATATGATAATGGGCAAGGAGGTAAATGCGACAAAAATGTCGGTACAGGTGTTGCTCCAGAAAAGATGTTACAAGCCTATTCGGTTCCTTTCTTATTAGCAGAACTTTATTTGACAGGTGAAACAAATGGAGATGCAAAAGTAGCGTTGGAGAATGGTATTAAATACTCTATCAAACATGTCAACTCTGTATCTCAAAATGCAGCAGCAGAAGGGAGTAATGTACCTTCTATTTCAGATGATGCTGTAACGGCATTTGTGGGTAAAATATTAGCAAAATATGATGCCGCTATTAATAATGAAGAGAAACTTCGCATTGTAATGACACAGAAGTGGATTGCCAATTTCTTTAATCCTGTAGAAGCATATAATGATATTCGTCGTACGGGATATCCTACTTTATTGAGTTCGGGTACTGATTATGCCCAGTCCCCTTATAAAAATAGTAAAACACCTGAATTAGGTCCCATAGATATTCCATTGAAAGGAATTAATGCATATCCCAGAGCAATGTGGTATCCAACAAGTGAAGTTACCCGTAACCCCAATATTACAAATAATGGTAGAAATTTAAGTAGCCCGATCGTATTTTGGGATAAATAATTTGTTAAACTATGAAATTAAATAGAAATATGAAATATGTACAATTATTCATAGCAACTGTCCTTATGGCATTGCTGACTGTTAGCTGTGATCAAGATCTTCCTTATCCGTTAGATGACGTGAAGAACGGTGTTGTTATTGATATTGCTCGGATCGAAGGAACAGACGGTATCCTTTCTGCCGGAAAGGTTGATGGAAATTATAAAGTTAAATTAACAATCCCAGCACAGCAAGGGGACTACTCCATGTTAGACTATGCACAATTATTATGTGTATTCACTGATGCGTCAGGCAAAACAACTTCAAAAGTTGTAATGGATAATATCAAAGAGTTTCCTAAAGAAATTACAATTGATTTTGCCGATGTTTATAAAAAATTGGGACTATCTGCGCCATCCTTAAATGAAACAGTATATTTTACAACTAATGCTGTGATGAAAGATGGTTATGTAGTATATGGTTGGAATGAATATTCCGGTTTTAACAACAAGGCTTTTACAGGATGGGAAGTAGATGGAAGACCCTATTCATATAATGTAAGATATGCAGTTGCCTGCCCATTAGTGTTAGATGATTTCACGGGAAATTTGGTAGTAACTGATAATACTGTATTCTATGAGGGTGCCAGTTATCCGGTTCAAGGAGTAAAGATATCTGATACAGAATTGGAAATTGTTAATTTCTTTGAGGATTCTAAGATACGAATAACTATTGATCCGACAGTTCATACGGTTACTGTCGCCAAACAAATATTGTATCCGACCTTTGGATCTTATACAAATTTCTATGTAGTAGGTTCGGGTACTATTGATGCATGTAATGGTATTATAAATTTTTCTGGAACGGTAGGTGTAGACCAAGGTACTTATGATAGTAATGCAAACTGGATTATTAAAAACTAAAAGTTAAAAATAATAGTTTGTCGATACGAAGAGGCTATCTCAAGGTTATTTTGAGTTTAGCCTCTTCTCTGTTTACACAGTTCCTTCATTATTTAATCATATTTTTACTACTTCTCAAAGGGCTTATCATATACACTATATTCACCTAATTACTCGTTTCTTATTTGTCTTTGATGAAGACAATGTTCGCTAAAACTTGTTTATTCAAACGACGTGATGAAATGAGAAGTACATTATCTCCGTTTGTGATAAATAGATTTATTTTTGTCATAACTTAATTTTTATACAAAAAATTATAATCTTGTCATAATACAGTATTAATAAAACTTTTATCCCATTCATATATTCTCAACCTTGAAATAGTCGCAATTGAGCTATCACACAATATTTACAATTTCCCTCTTACGTAATTTTGCACACTTAACTATCCATTTTCACTAATCATCTTTTTTCAATTAGTAATTTTCATTGATAAAAATATACCTGATTAAGTATCAAGTATATTTGTGATATGATAAAATAAATGGGAATATTATATAACTGTCTAATATTCTACATTATAACACAACAAATAGTATCTCAAGGGTAGAGCGGAATAATTTACACCTACCGTATAATGGTTTGTAGTGGATATGTAAATATAAATAACAAGTTCTTTCCATATTCATAATAAGTTAATAGCCAGCAATATACACACCTTACAGTTCTGCGAAGACTTTGCAGATTTCTTATATTGGTATGCAGACACAAGAGGTAGCGATAAAGCCTCATTTAAAAATTGTGATGAAATCTGATACAGAGGTACTTGATGAAGTAATGGTTGTAGCTTTTGGTACAGCTAAAAAATCCGCATTTACAGGTTCAGCGTCTGTAGTAAATACGGAGGAACTATCCAAACGTATCACAACAAATGTATCTGACGCTTTAGTTGGTTCGGTTGCAGGTTTACAGATCCGGGGTGGTTCAGGAGCACCAGGTTCGAATGATGGAAAAATTAATATCCGTGGCATTGCATCTATGTATGCTAGTACAGATCCTTTGATTATCGTTGACGGTGCCCCTTATACAGCTAATTTGTCTAATATTCCACAAAGTGATATAGAATCTATCTCTGTTTTGAAAGATGCTGCATCCGCTGCTCTTTATGGTGCTCGTGGTGCCGCTGGTGTAATTATTATCACTACTAAAAAGGGAAAGACACAAGATGCTGTGATCAATGTAGATATGAAATGGGGTGTAAACACACGTGCAGTACAGGAATACGATGTAATCAAAGATCCCGGAGAATATTATGAGGCATATTATTCACAATTATATAATTATTCATTCTATGGTCAAGGAATGAGTGCGTCGGCAGCAAATACATACGCTAACCAAAAAATGCTTGCTGATTTAAAATATAATGTATATACCATACCTGAAGGAGAGATGTTGATTGGGACAAATGGAAAACTAAACCCAAATGCAATTTTGGGACGTAAATATACCCACAATGGTATTGAATATTATATGCAGCCTGATGATTGGCAAGATTTGGCTTATAAAAGCGCTTTACGTCAAGAATATAATATAAGTGCAAATGGTGGAACTGACCGTGCATCTTATTATGCCAGTGTTGGTTATCTAAATGAAGATGGTATTATTGAAAATTCTAGTTATGATCGTGTCAGTGCACGTATCAAGGCAGATTATCAAGCAAAGAAGTGGTTAAAGTTAAGTGCTAACGTGGGATATATACATTCTAACCAGGAATCTAACCCAAACATGAGTGATCAAGCAAATAACTCAAACCCGATGTATTATACTGATTATATTGCTCCCATTTATCCTGCATTTGTCCGTGTAGTAGATGAAGCAGGTAATATAGTAATCAAAAAAGACCAATATGGACATGAAACTTACGACTTTGGTAATGGAGATTATGGAGGAGTAACCCGTCCTTTTTTAGCTCCAGGTAATCCGCTAGGGGCAAATCGATATAATCAAATTAAAACTATCGGTGATCAATTAAATGGAACTTTTATGGCCGATATTAATATTACCGATTTTTTGAAGGCCAATGTGACAAGTACAGTTATTTTAGGACAAAGTAATTATTCTAACTACCAAAATCCATTTACTGTTCCCAAAGCAGGTGTAAACGGTGAGATTAGAAAAGAATCTACTAACGGATTTAGAACTAATAATGTACAGTCTTTGACGTATTTTCAAGATTTTGGTGAACATAGTGTAAACGTAATGTTGGGACATGAGTATTATAAGGCTACTACCAAATTCCTCTCTGCTACAGCGCAAGGTGGTTTTTCTCCGGAAGTTCCGGAAATCAACGCTTTTTCCAAAAAAGCGGATGCTCAATCCTACACCACAGTATATAATGTAGAAGGCTATTTCGGTAATGCTCAATACAATTATGCAGAAAAATATTTTGCATCAGCCTCTTATCGTCGTGACGCTTCTTCCTATTTTGCAAAAGAACATCGTTGGGGTAATTTCTGGTCAGTTGGTGCTGCTTGGATTATTTCCAAAGAAAGCTTCATGTCAAATTATTCATCATGGATGGATATGTTGAAAATAAAAGTCTCTATTGGACAACAAGGTAATGACAATATTGGTAACTGGGCATATACGGATTTATATAGTTTATCTCCTGTGGATGATGCGACTATGTCTCCAACTTTCTATCGTATTGGTAATCCTGACATTACTTGGGAAACAACAACAAATATCAACCTCGGTGTTGAATTCAGTTTTTGGAAAGGACGTTTGACTGGTAATGTGGATTTCTACACCAAAAAGACTACCGATTTACTATTTTGGTTATCCGTTCCAGAATCAGCCGGATCTCGTGGTTATTATGGCAACTTGGGAGACATCCGTAATATGGGTGTGGAACTGTTGTTGACAGGTTCAATTATTCGTACCAGAGATATTGACTGGAGTATATCGGCAAACTTGTCACATAATCAAGCCAAAATACTCAGCTTACCGGAATCAAAAATCGCCGGTAATGGTGGTTTTGCAGAAACGAACAGTACAGACGTTGCACAGAACTGGTATGAGGTAGGAGGACCACTCTACAATGCTTTCTGCGTGGAATATGCAGGTGTAAATGAAAAAGGTGAAGCTACTTACTGGGTAGATGAAAATTTGAAAGGTGTTACCAGTAGACCTGGTAAAGAACATTCTTATACTACCACCGATCCTAACGAAGCCACTAAATATGCACAAGGTTCTATTCTGCCCAAGTTGTTTGGCGGATTCAGTACTTCATTACGTTTGTATGACTTTGACTTATCCGCATCGTTTGATTACCAATTGGGCGGTAAGATTGCCGATAATCATTATGCATCATTAATGGGTCCTAATGAAAGTGGTGCCAGTGCCGGTTCCAATATCCATAAAGACTACCTGAAAGCTTGGAGTCCTAACAATACATCCAGTGATATCCCACGTTGGCAATATGGAGATAGATATAGTGTATTTGGCAATTCAGATCGTTTCTTGACTAATGCCAGTTACTTGAATTTCCAATCCTTCACAGTAGGTTATACAGTTCCGAAAAAGCTTCTTAAGAATATAGCCAAAATACGTCTTTATGCTGCGGGCGAAAATCTTTGTTTCTGGTCGGCACGTAAGGGTTTCGATCCTCGTTTTTCATATGAAGGAAATAAAGATATATCCGCTTATTCTCCCGTACGTAATATTTCGGGAGGTATTCAATTAACATTCTAAACTAAAAGAGAGACTTATATATGAAAAAAATATTGATTTCATTTTTAACCGTTGCTTTCGGGCTTTCCGTAGTGACAAGTTGTATTGAAGAGGTTAATCCGCAATCGTCAACTGTTACAAAGGATCAGGCTGCCAACGCCCCTGGTTCCTATAATAATTTTGTGAGTGGTCTTACTTCCTCATTGGTAGGTAAATTTAAATTTGGCAGCGATAAACCTTTCGACTTCGGTTATCCTACGTTCTATCAGATGCGTGATGTTATGGGACAGGATGTTGTTCCGAGTTGGGATGGTCACTGGTATCAAACTTGGTATACCAGTGGTACAGCACTTGGTCCTCAATACTTATATTGCCAAGTTCCTTGGACTTATTATTATGGCTGGATAAAGAATTGTAATACAGTTCTTTCTCTTGCTGGTACCGAGCCCGATGCGGATAAAGCTACAGGTGCAGGAATTGCCTATGCTATGCGTGCAATGTTCTATATGGATTTAGCACGTATGTTTGCCCAAAATACTTATGCACTTGATAAGAATGCCGAAACTGTGCCTATCGTAACTGAGAGTACCGCTCTTTCAGATTTGGCTAATAATCCTCGTGCCACTAATGAGAAAATGTGGGGATTTATCCTGTCTGATCTTGATAATGCAGAAAAATATTTGGCAGATTATGAACGACCAGATAAATATACACCAGATCTTTCAGTAGTATATGGCTTAAAAGCTCGTGCTTATCAAGTGATGGAAGATTGGGTGAATGCGGAGAAATATGCAAAACTTGCACAAAAAGGATATACCCTTATGAATGAAGAAGATTATACCAGTCGTGAAACAGGTTTCAATACTCCTAATTCCTCATGGATGTTTGGATTAACATACAAAGCAAATGACGATAATATATTGTTGAATGACGGAGACAGTTCTTGGGGATCTTTCATGTGTCTTGAAGTAAATGGCTCAGAGTGTGGTTATGCCTCCAGTTATGGAAGTAAGCTCCTTATTGACCGTCATCTATATGAGACTATTCCTGCCGGTGATTTTCGTAAAAAGTGTTTTGTAGACTTTAAGATAGATGAATTGGGATCAAAAGCAGAACAGGTAGAGGCTTTGAAAGCTTATTCCGACTATCCGGAATGGGTTTATAATTCCGGTCATAAGGAAGGAACAGTGGTAGGTGGTCTTTCATTGAAATTCCGAGCCGCAGGAGGTTCAGAAGGACATTATAATCAGTATAAAGGTTTTCTTGTCGCTGTTCCTATAATGCGTGTTGAAGAGATGTATCTGATTGAGGCTGAGGCTGCCGGTATGCAGAATGAAGCTAACGGTATTGCTCTTTTGACTCAATTTGCCAAGACACGTGATGCATCCTATGAATATGGTAAACACAATGAAGCATACGGTAATCAATCTACTTCTGCTTTCCAAAACGAAATATGGTGGCAACGTCGTATAGAATTTTGGGGAGAAGGATTGGCTACTTTTGACATTAAACGTCTCAATAAAGGAATTATTCGCAGTTATCCTAATACTAACCATTTGGAAACACGCCGTTGGAATACCACGGAGCCTCCCGTATGGATGGACTTTTGTATCGTTCAGAGTGAGACTAACTATAACTTGGCATGTACAAACAATCCTACACCTATACCTCCTACATCGGATTCAGAGGAGATTACTTCCTGGTAATTGGATTAATAATTTAAAAATAAGAATATGAAAAAATATATTTACAGTTTGTTTATGGTACTTTTCACTACCACAACCATGATCTCATGTATAGAAGATGAAGGAACGGAGGTGGGGAACGACCCCAATCCAGTGATTACCCTCTATCAATATAATGCCGGTAAACCTAACAATCCTGACAATGATGTAATGCTTCGTTTTGCCACTAACAATAAAGTGTCTGAGGTCTATTATTTAGCAGAAAAAACGGAAGATAAAGATGCTTATATAAAAAACAACGGTGAAGACGCTTATCTAAACTACGTAGTAGAAAAAGGTACAAAACTTACAGATGTCTCAGGTACATCTAATGTTGATATCGTGATAACAGGTCTTTATGGAGAGTATACCATTACCGCTGTAGCAATTGGTGGAAATATGAAAGCGTCAGCAAAAACGGTTTTTACAGGACTTGATTGGACAGATGTTGTTAGCGGTACATACTATTATGCCGATTCATGGGTAGATGGTACTACTTCCGATAAAATAAGCGGTATGTCATCTAATCCAACTGTTTTACAAGTTTGTACTACTAATCCTACATTGTATCGCTTTAAAGACGTATTTGGTACAGGGGCTCACATGAAAATAAACTTGATAGATTATCAGGGTAAAGATGGAGGTGGAGAATACCAGTTCTTTAGAGTACCTCCAACGGAAACATCTTTTACTTTTGGACAGTATGGAACAGTTAGTGTTCGTGATATTGGTTATTGGCAAGGTAAGGATGATTTTGTAACAGCTGGAGGTTATGAAAGTGGTATGTATGAAAATTATAATTGTTTTATTTTTATTCAATATTATGTATCAGCGGGTAGCATTGGATATGGTTATGATGCATTTATTGCAGATTAATTAAAATATTCAGAGTGAAACTCATATAAGAAAAGGAGGTTGTGCCAAAAATGTTTTAACACAACCTCCTTTTTGATGTTCATCCCATATAACTGCATACTTTTATTTACAAACATCAAGACCACTCGAAATCTTTGAAACGAAATTCAATAAAGATGTAGAAATTGTAAAATTACTTATAGTAATAACCATTTCCAGATGGGATAAATATTGATTTTATGCCCTTCCACTTCTAGCTCACCATTCTCATCTTCTGTAAGAATTGTACCTTCCTTCAAATGGTAGGTTTGTAAAGCGGATAACAATCCGTTAATTTCCCGTTGTTTTGTTTGCGGGTCAGTCAGTGAACGTGTAACTTGAAATGCATGTGTAATATTGATACCTTGACGTACTATGAAATCACACTCTATACCATTGTCATGATAGTATATTTCCTGATTTTTACGTTTTAATTGTATATAAACAATATTTTCTAACAATTGACCGATATTATCGGTAGCGTTAAACCCTACTTTACCAATTATGGCATTATCAACAAAATATATTTTTTTAGGAGCGAGCATCTGTTTTTTTACAGACCAGTCGAACTTCATTGTCTGAAAAATTAAATATGTACTTTCAATATACTCAAGATAGTTCTTAACCGTTTCCGGATGCTTGATTCCAATCGTTTTAGCCAATGAATTGTAAGAAAATCGTTTAGCTGCATTACTCGCTAGAAAATAAACCAATTCAAGTAATTCTCTTTCACCATTCAGTTTATTACGGGTCACAACGTCTTTATAGATAATATTCTCATAAAGTGTAGAAAGATAAGATGTATTGGGATCCTGTATATAACGTGGAAATCCTCCAAGCCGTAAATATTCATCAAAACTCTTTTTTAACAGGCTTTTTCCTGCTGTTGTATAGAAATCTTTCTGTTCCGGATAGTTCCCTTTCATTTTCAGGAACTCTCCAAAAGAAAAGGGATAGAGTTCTATGGAACAATGGCGTCCGGTTAAATGTGTGCCAAGTTCTCTACTTAACATATTGGCATTGGAACCGGTAACAAATACTTTACAGCCATTATCGTATAAACGACGAACAAACCTTTCCCATCCCGGGATGTTTTGTATCTCGTCAAAATAAAAAGTTTTTTGTTCGCCGAACAATTCAATAAAAACTTCGTATAAAGATTGGAAGTCTTCAACTTTAAAATTGACAAGCCGATCGTCATCAAAGTTAAAATAATAATCCTGTTCCTTATGGCTATGGCGAATTTGTTGCAACAATACAGATTTTCCACATCTTCTTATCCCTGAGATAACCAATATTTCCGGTAATTTCAACAGATTATTATCAATATCTCTTTCTACCATATGAGAATATGAACGTTGTTGCTGATCAAAGATGATATGTTTCAGTAGGTCTTTCATATTTTTTATTATTTTCTATACTACAAAGATAACTCCTTTTCATTATTAACGAATACTTTTAACGGAAAGTTTTCATTGGCAATGAATAGAAAGTTCCAATCCTATCTGTTGTTAGTGAAAAAGGATATCGTTATCAGGATTAATTTTATACATTATATAAATCGTATTTATCTTTTATCATTCCTTTTTTTGAATAGAGTAATCTTATAATATCCGGTAAATTTTAGATATAAAAAATAGTAACCAATAATATATGGTATATTTTAGATATATACAATTACTTTAATTTACAAAATAAATATTTGCAAATCAAAGATATACTTGCTTTAATAGTACTTTTATAGTAGCTCAAGATTTAAAAGTATATTGGATATAGGTATTTCTGAATGTGGTTTTGATATAAAGAATAAGTTCTGTAAGAAGCATAATTTACTGTTTATTAGCAAATTATGCTTCTTACAGTTCTGCGAAGACTTTGCAGATTTCTTATATTGGTATGCAGACACAAGAGGTAGCGATAAAGCCTCATTTAAAGATCACAATGAAGGCTGACAACGAGGTTTTAGAAGAAGTTGTTGTTACAGGTATGCAACGTATGGACAAACGCCTATTTACAGGAGCAGCGACAAAACTGTCAGCTGATAATGTAAAGTTGGACGGTATTGCAGAAATCAGTCGTGCATTGGAAGGACGTGCTGCCGGTGTATCAGTTCAGAATGTGTCCGGAACATTTGGTACAGCTCCCAAAATCCGTGTACGTGGTGCTACTTCAATTTATGGTAGTTCAAAACCACTATGGGTAGTTGATGGTGTTATCATGGAGGATGTCACAGAAGTTGGTGCAGACGATTTATCCTCGGGTGATGCAGTAACATTGATCAGTTCTGCCATCGCAGGACTAAATGCCGATGATATTGAAAGTTTTCAAATTCTGAAAGATGGTTCTGCGACCTCTATCTATGGTGCGCGTGCAATGGCTGGTGTAATTGTAGTAACAACCAAAAAAGGTAAGGCAGGTAGTAACAAGATTAACTATACGGGTGAATTTTCAATGCGTTTAAAACCTAGTTATAGAAATTTTAACATTATGAATTCTCAAGAACAAATGGATGTATACAAAACCATGGCTAGTAATGGATACCTGAATTTTTCGGATGTCTATCGCGCTTCCAATAGTGGAGTCTACGGTAAACTGTATCATTTGACCAACGACTACTCTAATGGTGGATTTGCCTTAGCTAATACCATTGAAGCAAGAAATGCATACTTGCAACAAGCCGAATATAGAAACACTGATTGGTTTGATATTTTGTTCAATAATAGTATTTCACAGAATCATGCCATCAGTATGTCCAGTGGTACAGATAAAGCCTCTTATTATACATCCCTCAGTGCAATGTCCGATCCGGGATGGACCAAACAAAGTTCCGTACAACGCTATACAGCTAATATTAATGCACTATATAACATCTCCCGACAACTTTCTTTGAACTTAATAGGCAATACCTCCTATCGTAAGCAAAAAGCTCCCGGAACATTAAGTTCCAGTATAGATGTAGTTAGTGGTGAAGTCAGACGTGACTTTGATATCAATCCATACTCATACGCCTTAAACACATCACGTGCCCTTGATCCCAATGAATATTATGTTCGCAATTATGCTCCGTTCAATATTCTCCATGAATTAGAAAATAACAATATGGAATTAAGCGTCATTGACCTGAAGTTCCAAGGTGAATTGAAATGGAAACCATTTAAGAAAGTAGAATTATCAGCATTAGGGGCTTATAAGCACTCTTCTACCACTCAATCTCATAGTATCACTGATTATTCCAATCAAGCATGGGCTTATCGTGCAATGGATGATGCAACTATGAGAGATGCTAACCCATGGTTATATACAGACCCGGATGTTGTGAACTCGCTACCTCTATCAGTATTACCGGTAGGAGGTTTTTATAGAGAAACCAAGTATGGCATGAATAGTTACGATTTCCGTGGTACAATCAGTTACAACGATGTTTTCGCTGATGACCACGTTATCAACCTCTTTGGTGGCATGCAAGTGACCGCTACGGACAGAACAAAAACTTGGTTTAACGGCGTAGGTATGCAGTATGACATGGGTATGTTACCTTCTTATGAATATTTGTATTTTAAACAAGGAAAAGAAGAAAACACTCAATATTATACGGTTGAAGAGACCCATTCTCGCGAAGCCGCCTTCTTTGCAACAGGTACTTATTCATATAAAGGAAGATACACGGTAAATGGAACGGTACGTTATGAAGGATCCAATAAATTAGGTAAAAGCCGTTCTTCTCGTTGGTTACCGACATGGAATGTTTCAGGTGCATGGAATATGCACGAAGAGAACTTCTTTGAAGAACTAAAACCCGCTTTATCTAATTTGACACTTAGAGCATCTTACTCTCTTACAGCTGACCGTGGACCGGCCAACGTTACAAATTCACATGTAGTAATAGAGTCTTATAATCCTTATAGACCATTTGCCAGTGTTGGTGAATCCGGGTTAAGAATATCAGATTTAGAGAATAGCGAATTGACTTATGAAAAGAAACATGAATTAAATCTTGGTATCGACCTTGGTTTTCTGGATAATCGAATAAACCTAGTAGTTGACTGGTATAAACGAAACAATTACGATTTGATAGGCAAAATCAACACAATGGGTGTAGGAGGGCAAATATCCAAATATGCAAATGTTGCAAGTATGCGTTCACATGGTATTGAATTCACCCTTTCTACTCGTAATATTGTCACCAAAGATTTCAAATGGAATACTGATTTCATTTTCTCTCATGCGAAAAATACAGTTACAGAACTGGATTCACAGTCACGTGTAATTGATATGATTTCCGGTGCAGGATTTGCTCTGCAAGGATATCCGGTACGTTCTTTGTTCTCTATGGACTTCAAAGGCCTTAACGAAAATGGTGTACCTACTTTTATCAATGAAAAAGGCGAACTGACTACAAGTGATATTAATTTTCAGGATCGTATTAATAAAGATCATCTGATTTATGAAGGTCCCACTGATCCTACTATCACTGGAAGTTTTGGTAATATGTTTACTTACAAAGGTTTTAAGCTGAATGCTTTTATCACTTACTCGTTTGGTAATGTCGTTCGCCTGGACCCGGTATTCAGCAGTAAATATTCCGACTTGGATGCTATGCCTAAAGAATTCAAGAATCGTTGGACTGTTACCGGTGATGAGAACAGAACCAATGTTCCCGTTATTGCAGACCGACGTATGAATCAACAGGATACCAATCTAAAACGCGCCTATAACGCTTACAATTATTCTACTGTACGTACAGCAAAAGGAGATTTCATCAGAATGAAAGAGATTTCATTATCTTATGATTTCCCGAAAACATGGATTAGCCATTTAAAGTTGAATACACTCTCCTTAAAACTGCAAGCTACTAATTTATTCCTGATCTATTCTGATGACAAGCTAAACGGACAAGACCCCGAGTTTTTTAACACAGGTGGTGTCGCAGCTCCGGTACCTAAACAATTCACTTTAACAGTAAGAATTGGAATTTAATATTAAAAATCTTAGAAATATGAAAAAGATAAATATACTATATTCAGCAGCAGTAGCTGTCTTATTATTTTCATCATGCAGCGATTTTCTGGATACGATGCCGGATAATAGAGCAGAAATAAATACAGAATCTAAAATTACCTCCTTATTGGTTTCAGCCTATCCTAAAGCTTTTCCTGTCATGATGAACGAAATGGCATCGGACAATGCTATGGATAATGGTTCGCTGTACTCTGTAGAGTCTCAGTCTCAAGAAGATGCATACTTGTGGCAAGATATACTTACCGATACCGATGAAGATACTCCGCAAGGTCTTTGGGATGAATGCTATCTTGCCATAGCCTCGGCTAATCATGCTTTACAGGCAATTGAAGATATGGGAAATCCGACGAGCCTGGCCCCTCAAAGAGGAGAGGCTTTAATGTGCCGCGCTTATGCCCATTTTATTTTGGCAAATACATTTTGTGAAGCCTACAATTATGAAACAGCCGGGAAAAAACTAGGTATTCCGTATGCAACTACCCCTGAGAAAGAAGTCGCTCCTCATTATATCAGAGGTACGTTGGAAGAAACATACTCCAAAATAGCAGCTGACATTGAAGAAGGACTTCCATTAATTAACGACAACCTATATTCCGTACCTAAATATCATTTCAATAAGAAAGCTGCTAATGCCTTTGCTGCCCGGTTTTATCTGTTCTATTTGCAAGCTGACAAATCCAATTATGAAAAGGTGATTAGTTATGCAAATGCTGCACTGGGAACGACTCCTAGCAAAGTATTGCGAACTTATGAAGCAGACTTTGGAACTTTGTCCTCTCCTACTAATGTTGCTGACGCTTTTATCTCTGCCAAATCAACGGCCAATTTACTTATTACTACGATTAATAGTTCATGGCCTTATATTTATGGTCCTTATTTAATGTCACAGCGTTACGGGCAAGCCAAGGAAATTTGTGAGAATGAAAATCTCCGTGCTAAAGGTATTTGGGGGACAGAAAAAAACTTGGTGGCTGCCAATACCATTTGGAACCCGCAAGAGAAAATGCCTTTCCCGAAGTTGGGTATGTATTTTGAATACACCGATAAGGTTAATGGTATAGGATATCGACATGCAGTGATAGTACCTTTCACTACCAATGAGACTTTACTCTGCCGGGCAGAAGCATACATAATGAAAACGCAGCCTGACTATGCAAAGGCTGTAACTGATATAAATGATTGGTTGGTTTCCGTTTGCTATGCAGATGGTGTACCTACCGTTACGGAAGAGTTTATTAATGATTTCTATAAAGATATAGAATATATGCCTACTATCGTAGAAAGTGCAACACAGCGTACAGTCAAGAAACACTTGAACCCGATTATTCCTTTTGTTGACGGTAAACAAGAGAATTTCATTCATTGCATACTCCAACTGCGTAGAGTGGAAACAATTCACGAAGGCCTGCGCTGGCTGGATATTAAGCGCTATGGCATTGAAATCTCTCATAACATAGAAGGGCAAAGTCCTGATATATTAACCAAAGACGATCCTAGACGTGCATTCCAATTACCACAAGACGTAATTGATGCAGGTATGGATGCTAATCCCAGAAACTAAAAAACAAAGAATATGAAGAAGTTGAAATTATTTATATTACTCGTATTAGCTTTAGCTGCTGTTTCATGCAGTGAAGATAAACTGGACTCCAAAAGCATTTTTAATCCTACCACTCCGGAACGTAATGCTTTTGAAACGTGGATATTGGAAAACTACACCAAGTCGTACAATATTGACCTGAAATATAAGTTTGAAGACGTAGAGTCAGACTTAAAGTATAATGTTATACCGGCAGATTACGATAAATCCGTAGCGCTGGCTAAGTTAGTAAAGTTTTTATGGATTGACGTATATGAAGAGCTGGTTGGCAGGGAGTTTATAGCTACCTACTGTCCTAAGATAATGCACCTTATCGGTTCTCCTGAATATGAAAAGTCAGGTGGTTCCATGGTATTAGGAACCGCTGAAGGCGGATTGAAAATTACTCTTTTCAATGTTAACGGCTTAGACCCAAAAAATCCAGATGTTGAATCTTTAAATTATTGGTACTTCAAAACCATGCACCATGAGTTTGCGCATATCCTGCACCAGACTAAAAATTATTCAACTGATTTCAATACAATATCCGCAGGTAAATATACTGGTCCCGGCTGGATGAATATCACCAACCTGGAAGCCCAAAAGATGGGATTTGTATCCAACTATGCCAGTACTGAAACGCAAGAAGATTTCGTTGAGACGTTAGCTATATATGTTACATATACCGATAAACAATGGCAGGATATTTTAAAAGCAGCCGGCACCAGCGGTGCTGCCATTATTCTTCAGAAACTAGAAATGGTAAAAGAGTATTTGGCAGAATCATGGGGTATAGACATTGATAAATTACATGAAATTGTTCAGGAACGGGAACAGAATATTGATAAGTTAGATTTAGGAACTCTTTAAACAGAAGACAATATGAAAAAATATATTTATCTTTTCTTTTTTACATTCTCTCTTCTTTTTGTAGCATGTTCACCAGAAGCAGAAGATATTTTTGGTGAAAATGCAGCAAATAGAATAGAAGAAAGGTTGGCAGCGGACAAAGCCGTATTGGTTGGAGCCCAGAATGGTTGGCTAATGGAATACTATCCGGCCAGTGGACAGATTTACGGAGGTTATAATGTATTAGCCCTTTTCAATGAAGATGGCAAGGTAACCGTATCTGCCGATATTACAGGAGATGCTACTGCCCAAGCTACCAGTACTTATAGAATGAAGGAACAGGCAGGTCCCGTATTGACCTTCGATACATATAATAGTATTTTTCATATATTCTCCGATCCGAAAAATGATCTAGGAATAGGTACAGACGGAAAAGGTATGGAAGGCGACTATGAATTTACAATTATGGAAGCAACAGCCGAAAAGGTTGTATTGAAAGGGAAAAAAACCGGGAATAAAATTATTATGACTCCGTTTACCGGTGATTGGGATGAATATTTAACGAATATCGTTGATATGGAACAAAAGATATCCGTATTTCCCAAATTTGATTATACAGATGGAGATTTTAATGCTTCAGTTACGCAGTCATATCATACTTTTGCCATTACCTATCAGGAAGATGGAAATACAAAAGATATTACGGTTCCGTATATATTGACTGCCACGGGATTGAAATTTATGGAGCCATTGGAAATAAATGGTAAAAATGTAGAAACCTTAGAATTTCAAGATGTAGGTGACAACGGACAACTAGCATCAGGAAGTATAGTTTTAACTCCTAAGTTCCCATTAAATTATTATTTATTGAATGGTGATTGGTATTTTTCATTTAAAAATTTAGGAGCATTTGGACAGCCTTATTGGAATTACGTTAAAAAGAATGATTTAGAGCCTAATAACATGCACTTAGAGACAGCTCTGTTTACACCTTTCTCCGACACTGAAATAGCTTTTTATTGGATATGTGATGGTGCTCCTGGATATCTATTCTTTAAAACAGCAGCTATAGGTGACAATCAAGTTAAAATAACTTTTGCTGTAGGTGGAGGTGGAACAGGTGTAACATTCTACAATAATTATGATTGGAATTATATGATTTACCCATTTTCTAAAGGAACAACCGGACTGACATTTACTTTGACTGCCGATGATGAAAAGAATCCTTCTATCATAACAATGACAGACAATTCTAACAACAATAATGTAATCAAAATATTCAGAGATGAGATTTTAAATCCATTCGATAATTAAGATACTTTTTCTGTTTTAATTCTAACATTTACTTAAAAGGATATGCTCACTCACGGGCATATCCTTTTTTGTACAACTATCCCAAAGCCCCCTCCTTTATAATATCTATCAATATCGGCTTCATCCCACTTACAAAACATTCCACAGCAATCACCATCAGGATAAGTCCCATCAGACGCATCATTACATTATTGCCGGTTTCACCCAATAAGTTAACTAAGCGGGTGGATGCCCTTAATATCAGGAACGTAAGAAAATAGATAAGTGCTATCGTCCCTATCAATACCCCCTTCATTTCATAAGAATGTGCATCTTGCATCAGTACGATAGCATTGGCGATGGCTCCCGGACCACATAGCATGGGAATTCCTAATGGAGTAATTGATATATCATCTGCATAAGTCTTTATTTCTTCATCCTTCAACTTCATCGGAGTATAACGGGCTTGCAACATATCGAAGCCAATCTTAAAGATAATAACTCCACCAGCTATACGAAAGCCATTCGTTGATATACCAAAAAACTTAAACAAAAACTGACCTGCAAAGGTAAAAACCATAATTGTGATAAAAGATACCAACGTAGCGCGACTAACGATAGAACGACGTTCTTTTTCTGTCATCCCTTGTGTCATTGTCAAAAATACAGGCATTGTACCTAATGGATTAGTCAACGTGAAAAAAGAAGTGAAACATAGCAATGCAAAAGGGAAGATAGTTTCCATAGTAGTAATTTTATATGTTCATCATTGGAGACAAAAATACTACTAATCTACCAAATGTCACAATAAATTCATTAATTCTTTCAGATCGGCAATTTGATAAGTAGGAGTAAATGGGAGTTTCGTTATACCTGCTATATTATAAAAGACTTGATGCATACCTACTCTTGCCGCCCCAGTTATATCATTTTCCCAACTATCACCAATCATCAAAGAATCTCGCAATTCAGACTGAGTAGCTGAAAGGGCGAAATGGAATATCTCCGGCCAGGGTTTTAAAATACCAATATCATCAGAAAGAACTATTTTTTTGAAATACCGATCAATATTTGATGAACGCATTTTATGAAACTGCATTTCCTGAAAGCCATTAGAAAGGATATATAAGTTGTATTTGGGAGCAAGATATTCCAGCACTTCACGAGCGTGTGGCATCAGTTTACTTTTAGTTGGAATTGTAGAAAGCGCGTCTTTTTCATACGCTTTCGCTAAAATAGCATTTCCCGCTCCCACTCTTTCCAAAGGATAAAGATAGCGCTGACGATTTAATTCCTGTTTAGTAACTTGTCCATTGGCATACTCCTTCCAGAGTTCCAGGTTACGACGATTATATAATTCGTAATAGTGTTCAAACGAGTCGAAAAAACGGTCATACCCATACTTCTGATACATTTCCTCGTATGTATCACGAGCATTCAGAGAAAAGGCCCAAAGAGTGTCATCTAAATCAAAAAAAAGATTTTTATAAGGCATAAGGATAAAACTAAAAAACTGTTTCAAAAGCAGCTTGACCGACAAGTCCACTTTTGAAACAGTCTCCACATATTATATTACCATTTTCAAATTACTTCACCTGAATAACCAAATACTTGGATACGCTCCAGAATTCTTTAGGATTGGTAATCTTTAAAATAAGCTGGCTTTTATCATCTTTTTCCAAAGCATAGGAGCCTGCCGGATGGGTTGTCAGGATATCAGCATCTTTGGAATACAATTTGATTTCTTTTGTCGTACGAATATCTACCTGCGTAAAATAGTCCTTATTGACATCACCATCCTTCAGTACCTCACCCTTCTTGAAGAGACCTGAACCACTCAAAATCTTCTGATCTTTCAATTCCTTTTTTGTCCCAAATACAAACCAGGCTGTATTAAGCGCTTTATCCTGCTCTGCAACAGTCTTAGACTTTGCTTCATTCTCGGCAGTCAACTCATCCTTAGTAGCTGTCAAACCGGTAACAGCAGCATCCAATTCCTGGATGCGGATGTTCTTGGAAGCCAATTCTGCCTGTAGTTCCTCAATGCGTTGAGTCTTTGCCGTCAATTCTTGAGTCAAAGCTTCTACCGCCTTTTTCAATTGCGCAGAATTTGTTTTACTATTCTTCAACATAGATTGTAATTTAGCAATCTGCTCCTTATTTTCTTCCATCTGTTTACGGATAAATTCAATATCAGAAGCAATCTGTTGTTTTGCATTCAAAGAACCTTCTGCCACAGCACCACGTTGCAAATCCACACGGCTTTCTGCAGCATTGATTTGACGGAAACCTTCAGAAATATCATTGAATGTACCCATCATTTCATCCAATTCAGCATTACGCTGAGTCAATTCCATCAAAAGAGAATCATTTTCAGCTTTCAACTGGTCTTTACTTCCACCAGAGAAACTGTCACACGATGCCATTACGGCTGCGCATACAATTAAAACAGCTAACTTTTTCATACGTTTTTGTTTTACGTTTTGTTAATGAAGTTATTTAATCGTCTATTCCTTCTATTACAATCACTATTTCGCCACGCGGTTCATTGACAGTGAAATGCTCAATCAGTTCCGTAAGAGTACCTCGTACCGTTTCTTCATGTACCTTAGATATTTCACGAGAAACTGTTGCCTGACGTTCCGCACCAAAATACTCGGCAAACTGTGTTAATGTCTTAACCAGCCGATGAGGAGATTCATAAAATACCATAGTCCGGTGTTCTTCCGCTAATATTTTTAGCCGTGTCATACGACCTTTCTTCTGCGGTAGAAAACCCTCAAAACAAAATTTCTCATTCGGCAAACCTGATGCGACCAAAGCCGGAACAAAAGCCGTAGCACCTGGTAAACATTGCACTTCAATACCGTTACGAACACATTCGCGAACCACTAAAAAACCCGGATCTGAAATTCCCGGTGTGCCGGCATCGGAAATCAGTGCAACAGTTGCACCACCCTTTATTTTATTAACAACACTTTCCACCATTTTATGTTCATTAAATTTATGGTGAGATTGCATTGCATTCTTTATTTCAAAATGTTTCAATAGTATTCCTGAAGTACGTGTGTCTTCAGCCAAAATCAAATCTACTTCTTTCAAAATACGGATAGCACGAAATGTCATATCCTCCAGATTTCCTACCGGAGTAGGCACTACATAAAGTTTTCCCATACCTACTATCTATTTTAATTGAAATATTTCTTGAGAAGTTCTATAAAATCAGTCGTAGCTTCGTTCTCTTCATCCGGATGAACGGTTGAAATAAATATATCCAAAGCTTTCTCCAAAGAAGCAGCTTCACCTAATTGTTGCATCACTTCATTCATTCGTACGACATCTCCATTAAAAAGTTCACGGGCAAAACGAAAAGAATCGTTCAAACTAATGGCATGACGTAAATCTGTAGCAGGTTTGATACGTTCTGCCAAAATCGGTGCAGCAGCAGTTACGACATTAGGGACAGGATCAGGAGAAACTTCAACTTTTGCCTGTTCTTCAGCAACAACTTTTTGCTCGGAAGCTGATACCGTTTCGGTGACAGAAACATCTGGCATTGCAAGAGTATCCGGAACTGCAGGAGTAATAACAAAAGTCTCATCAAGTTGCTTAACCAAAGCTTCCAACTTCTCCTGCATCTGATGGATATTTCGCTTGGCCACTATCCGCAATACAGGATTGGTATCAGTAGAAATAGCTTGCATCAAGCATTTCAACTCCTGAATGTCCAACTCAATATCATTCAATAACGTTTGCATATCCTTTACTCCGTCTGTGTTAACGGTACAAATGTAGAAATAAATATCGGGAAGTAAACAAAAGTATCAGATTTCTTTAACCGTTATACTACAAGAAAGAACAATTATAGATTACACAGGAGACAAACTGTTAAATATCATCAAAAGCCCAATTAAACACATCTGACATAGAATTAATTATTTATATTTATAAAGATTACATTTCAATGCCTACACCGAATTCTCCAAGTTCGCTTTGGAATTTTACTGGTAATCCCAATCCTTTTCTCATAAGCAAGAATACCCCTCGAGAAACGGTATATTTCACTAATAATTTAAATGAATATTTACTATATCAAGACAGTGTGCAAATAACGACAGCTATAAAAGACAGCCTCAGTCCTATTTTGATTCTTCAATTCCTGAAAGAAGAATTGGCGATGCACGGTATCATAGCACAGTATCCTGTAAAGAACAAACAACCGGCTACTTATATCATAGAAATCAGCTCTTGCGAATGTCGTTATAAAATAAATTCACGTCTGATTCCCAAGGGCAAAAAAAAGCCCAGATATACCGGTAATTATCAAGTAGAATATGCCATAACGTGGAAAGAACGTAAAAATAACAAGGTAATACCTGTGGAAGACGAAACGAAAGATCGCATTGCATACGAGTGGGAGTATAAACCTAAAACCGACATGAAAGAACTACCCAATCTTTCTACTTCCATGACAAAACTCTGCTGGAGAATAGCCAAAACTAAAGCCGTACAAATAGTCAATGCCTTAAAGGAGAACAATGACAGTCTACAATGATAGTCTATAATGATAGTCTATAAAAAAACATTGTTTTCAAACAAAATGATTACTTTTGCGGTTAAATATAACATTTAAAAACATGGTATTATTTTCGGAAGATCACATACAAGAAACCAAACGTAGAGGAAGAATTGAAGTTATTTGTGGTTCTATGTTTTCAGGAAAAACTGAGGAACTGATACGTCGCCTGAAACGTGCAAAATTTGCCAAACAACGTGTAGAGATATATAAACCTGCCATAGATACTCGCTACTCAGATGCTGATGTAGTGTCTCATGACAGTCATTCCATAGCTTCTACTCCTATAGATTCATCAGCAAGTATTTTGTTATTTACTTCAGAGATAGATGTAGTAGGTATTGATGAAGCACAATTTTTTGACAATGGATTGATTGATGTATGTAACCAACTAGCCAATAACGGTATACGTGTTATCATAGCAGGCTTAGACATGGACTTCCGTGGTATGCCTTTCGGTCCAATGCCAGGATTGTGTGCTATTGCCGACGAAGTATCCAAAGTACATGCTATCTGTGTGAAATGTGGACAATTGGCCTCTTTCTCTCACCGTACTGTAAAAAATGACAAACAGGTATTACTGGGAGAGACTGCAGAATACGAACCACTGTGCAGGACATGTTATCAACAAGCAATTAAAGAAGACCGGAAAATGGTCAACAATTAGTAACAAATATCAAAGAAGGATGGAGCGAAAAAAGATTACATTCGACAGTTTTATCCGTGGTATCATCCTCGGTGTTATCATTATTGCTATATTGATGCTCCTGAAACGATTGAGCAGCGTCTTGTTACCTTTCTTCATAGCTTGGTTGATCGCTTATCTGATATATCCATTGGTCACTTTCTTCCAACATAAATTGCGATTAAAAAATAGAGCTATCTCTATATTTTGTGCTCTAGTCAGTCTTTTATCAGTAGGTACGGCTGTTTTTTATCTTTTAGTTCCTCCGATGATACAAGAGTTTGGTAAAGTAAAAGATTTATTAATACAATATTTTTCAAGTGGAACATATAACAGTAATGTGCCTCAAACCCTATCAGAGTTCTTACGGGAAAACATTGACGTACAATTCATTACTAATCTATTTAATAAAGAGAATTTATTAGATGCAATGAAAGAAGCCGTTCCTCGGTTATGGTCATTAATCTCTGATTCTATTGATTTAATGTTTAGTTTCTTCACCATATTCCTTATTTTATTATATATCATATTCATTTTGTTGGACTACGAAAGTATCTCCGAAGGTTGGACGCATCTTGTTCCATTAAAATACCGTTCTTTTGTTACAAGTATTCTCAATGATATAAAAGTCGGTATGAACCGATATTTCCGTGGACAAGCTTTCGTGGCTCTATGCGTCGGCATTTTATTCAGTATCGGATTTTTAATTATAGATTTTCCCTTAGCAATAGGTTTAGGTTTGTTCATTGGCGCTTTAAACATGGTACCTTACCTACAAGTCATCGGACTTATTCCTACCGTTATGCTTGCTATCCTAAAAGCCGCTGATACAGGAGAAAACTTTTGGATAATCTTAACCTCCGCTGCCGCCGTGTTTATCATCGTACAAATTATTCAGGATGGTTTCATTGTACCACGTGTCATGGGTAAGATTACAGGGTTAAATCCGGCCATTATTTTATTATCTCTGTCTATTTGGGGATCCCTTATGGGAATGTTAGGAATGATTATTGCATTACCACTGACTACCCTAATGCTCTCCTACTATCAACGCTTCATCATCAACCGAGAAAATATTCATAAAGTAGAATATACTGATAATCAATTAAAAACAAAAAACAAGGAAGAATAATATAAACTTTTTTACCCTTATCCCTTGCATTTTCAATAAAAGTATCTATCTTTGCACCCGCTTAACAGCAATAAGGTTTGATTCGCTAGCTCAGCAGGTAGAGCACAACACTTTTAATGTTGGGGTCTTGGGTTCGAGCCCCAAGCGGATCACAGAAACGCTGGACAGAAATGGACTGTAAATGTACAACTCCTACAATATCAAGGTATTGTAGGAGTTTTTCTTTATATAATGTCTGTGACCTAAGACACGAAAAGGTCACAAAAAGACACACTTTCGTGACCAATTCGTGACCTGTCCACCCTCTAAGATTTTAGGTCACGGAATGTCCCAAATTGGCGGTTTGTTGTCTTGATTTGTCCGTACTGCAAATATCTCATTTTCAGTTTATCAATTTAAGTTTGTAACTAAAAAAAAGAGATTATGAGAAGTACTTTTAAGCTACTCTATTTCGTCAAACGAAATGCAGTAAAGAAGAACGGTAATGCACCGATTATCGCACGTATCACTATCGACCAAGTTGTAGCCCAGTTTAACACCAAACTGGAAATAAATCCGGCTCACTGGAGCGTGGAATTAGGCAAGGCTTCCGGCAGAACCGCAGAAGCCGTACACATCAATTCCATGCTGGAAAGTATTCGTAGCACAGTTCATCAACATTACCATGCGTTAATGGCGCAAGACGGATATGTAACCGCAGAACTGGTAAAGAACGCTTTTTTAGGCAAGATAGCAAGGGAACGGACTTTGATAGAGTTCTTCAAACAGCACAACGAACAGTATTTGCAAAAGGTCAAAATGAATACCGCAGACAAGACCTATTCACGTTATGAACTGACAAAGAAACGGCTTATGGAGTTTATGAAGTTTAAATACTCCGTTTCCGATATGCTCATTAAAGATATAAATGTGGTATTCATTGAAGATTTCCTGTTGTATATCAAGAATAACTATGGGTGCAGCCATAATACGGCTATGAAGTTCGTACAACGTTTTCGCACGGTAGTAAACTTTGCCAAGAATACGGGTTTAGTGACTGCCGACCCTTTCGGGAGTTATCGGGTAAGGTTTGAGCGTACCGATAGGGATTATCTGACTATGGAAGAAATTACCGCTATTTACAATCACGAGTTCAGCACCAAGCGACTGGAACAAGTGCGTGACTTGTTTGTTTTTAGCTGCTATACGGCACTTTCTTACATTGATGTATGCGAACTAAGACAAGAGGACATTCGCACCGGATTTGACGGTAATTTGTGGATTATACGGAAAAGACACAAAACAAATGTTACATCTACCGTCCGATTGCTGGATATACCAAAAGCCATATTGGAAAAATACAAAGACAAATTGCCAAACGGTAAGATTTTACCAGTTATCAGCAATCAAAAAATGAATGATTACTTAAAAGAAATCGCAGCCATTTGCGGAATTGAAAAGACCTTGACCTACCACATGAGGCGCCATTCGTGTGCCACTTCGGTACTGCTCGCAAACGGTGTTCCCATTGAAACTGTATCTAAGATTTTAGGTCATACCAACATAAGAACTACTCAAATTTATGCGAGGATTACCGATTTGAAGGTTAGCAGTGACATGGAAATGTTGGCTCAAAGATTAAATAAGAACTAAAAAAATGGGGTGCAATAAGAATGCACCTCATTTTTTGCAACAGAGCTTAATGTTAAAGAAAAACAAGTCCTAATTCATCAACATATTTACGAAGCACATAAGGGAAATCTTTCATATAACCCCAATAATCTTTTTTCCCAAGCATATCTCTCATTAAAGGATGTTGAAATGTAAAATCAATCATTTCTTGAAAATTTTCAATCGCTTCCACTTTCGTATCTTTATTACTTCTCGACTTCAATATTGCCAAAAGTTCTTTTCCGCTGTCGTATATCCATGGAAAATCCCTTTTTAATTGACTTAAAATTATTAAAAATCCAAATGGATTTTTTCTTCCCCTATTGCTTACGTGAATTAATTCTTCTAAAAACATGGGCTGAAATCTTCTTGCTGTTCGTTTCAACTCCAGTTCAGAATTTCTTTCTGTTCTTTCTATCTGTTCTTGTGCCAAAAGTTTTAATTGTTCCAAACTTTCATACAATTTAGGGTCTGTAGTCCTCAATAGTTTTTGGTTATTACGAGATAAATCCAAAATTTCTTCTAATATTTCAGAATAAGCAGGTGACAAATCTTTTGGGGAATCTGTTACCTCTGTTTCATCTTGAATACCTTTTATCTTATTTAATTCTTCTTCCAATGTCGGATACCAAACTTCAAAAGCCTTATTAAGCATGGCTTCAGGAATACTAGCTTCCCCGCATGCTTTATTAAGGCTTTTCAATAATTTATGAATATCTTCTTTTTGAAATATAGTTGATTGAAATTGTAAAATAGGTCCGTCAACTTCTGACCTCTTAATATCAAACAAGAAAGGACTAACAAATGACTTATCCATTGTTTTGGATAAAGCACCAGCCTCAAAAGATAACCACGGAGCATTTATATTATCTTTAGTTACACATAAAATTCCAAATGTGGAGTTTTCTAACTCTGTTGCAATATCTGTACTCCATCTTGCACCTTTATCTATGTCTTCTGATGAAACATATGGCTTTATTGATTGAATAACAGAAGGCAACCAATCACGAAAGACTAATGCTACATGATGACTCTTATTTCCAGACCAACTTATAAAAACTTTCATAAAACAATATTTTCTTTAAGGTGATAATAGCAAATATACACACTTATTTGCTATTACACAAAATACTTCAGAAATATCGTTGAAATCATGTTATCGTCAGATAACAGCAAGGTGTGATT
This sequence comes from Bacteroides sp. OM08-11, assembly GCF_003438665.1. Classification (NCBI taxonomy): domain Bacteria; kingdom Pseudomonadati; phylum Bacteroidota; class Bacteroidia; order Bacteroidales; family Bacteroidaceae; genus Bacteroides; species Bacteroides sp. OM08-11. The sequence continues at coordinate 31,759 of NZ_QSTJ01000002.1, read as the reverse complement.
TGTGGCACACAAATCTGTTTTCCGTGCCGCAAAACACCTTGGGCAAATTCACTCCGAAGTCGTGTTGCCAATGAAAGAAAGACATTCCCTAACTAAAGATTTTTTCGCTCGTCGGGACGGGTGGTCCCGCCCCTTGCCGCTGGGCGTTCCCCGACCGATGAGTTTATTTTTGTAATTCTGCAATCTTGTTTTATTGAAATATTGATAGCTTGATTGATTGAAAGCAAGATTTCAAGAAAACTGGATTGATTGAAAACAATAAACCATTCAATATTGATTGAAATACTGAATGGTTTATTTATTGCAAGAAAATAATTACTTGTGAAAAGAAAATAAAACTCGCATCATGTATCGTTTTCATCCATTCTTCGGAGCAGACTTTTTTGCAATGTTTCCAAATACCGAGTTCTATTTATTTTACGGCTTCGCATTTCCAAATAAGAATGATATAAATCACCAATATCTATACTGAACACATTTTCAAAATATCCTGCAATCTCTTTTAAAGTAGCCGTTCCTTTATTAAAATCCCCATTCGCTTCTAAAGCATAAATCAGTTCAACCAACGCCCTTTTAGAACCAGTCCAACGCAAAATAGTTTCTACAACCTGTCCGTTATCCGCTTTGCGCTGTACAATACGCTCCAATTCCTGCAATCTGTTAGTCAAGTAGATTTTCAACAGCTCATTAGTAATAATTTTAGCCACTTTAAAATCATACCCGGTTGAATATAGAGGGTCTTTATCAATATGGGAACTGTCCGTACATATTCGTAAATCATTTTGATTTCGGGTAAAATAGTACCTATCCAAATAAGTAGATTTAGAACGGTAATACTGATAAAAGTCCAAGTTCCTACCGAAATAAAACGTCAAACTATCCAATTCTTTATATAAATACTCTTTCTGTGCAATATCACTACCAGTAGGAAATTTGCTTTCAATGACATATATTTTATTGTAATACATATATTTACTCAACACTTCCGGTTTGTGTTCCTTAAAGAAGTTGATTTCTTCCGCTTCGTCAGCAAACTGATAAGCTAATATGTATTTTCTCAATTCATCACATAAAGGCTGAATAAAACGCATCATATGCAAAGCACTGTCAATGCCCATACAATCATCTATGCCGAGCTTTTCTATCTCTGTATTGATTTGGAACAATATCTTATCTACAAATTGCATAGAATATCTTTCAAGTTTCCGTTCTCTAATTTATATAATGAGTTCCCAGTAAATCATCAGTGGGCATAGGCATACCACAACTTTGGCAAATTCTCTGTTTCATATTTTAATTGAGTCGATAAATAAAATTAACTACAAATCTAAAAATCACGTTCTCGCATTAAGGTATTCAGATAAAGACAATATCGAATAAAACACATTTTTAGGATTACAGCTTTCTAAGGCTGTAGCTTCACTTTGTGGAATACTCCAAGCAGCAGACAGACACATCACATTGGCTTTCCTGCACTCCGTTATATCCGAAAGTGCATCCCCGATATATACGATTTCATTTGCAGCCAAATGATAATCGCATAAGAGTTCTTTCAATGCTTCCGACTTGATGTTCCTTTCAGCGTTTCCCGTAATGATTTTTGCAAAAGAAGTCTTCATATTGAATTGCTTGAGAGTTATATCACAACTGTTCATCCCCTTTCCAGTGATAAGCACCACAATGATACTCTTTTGTTTTAATAAGGCTATCAACTCACGTATTCCCTCAAAAGGTGTCGGACACATTTCTTGATGCAGTTCCTTATAAATCACATAAAATTTATGCAACGCCTGTTGCCGATAGGGTTCATCAACGACACACCCAATCATGCCTTCTTCATTCAAACCAAAAGTATGCCCCACTTCTTCGTCCGACAATTCATGTCCGATATATGGTTGTGTGGCTTTCTTGAAAGCCTGTATGCACATCGGTAAGGTATTGCCTATCGTACCGTCCAAATCAAAAGCGACTAATTTAATCATGGCTATGCGAAGTATTGATTTTCCGAATTACCCTACATGGATTTCCTATGGCAAGACTATTTGACGGAACAGATTTAGTGACAACACTTCCCGCCCCGATAACGCTTCCCTGACCAATAGTAACACCCGGCAGGATAATAACACCGCCGCCAATCCAACAGCCGTCCTCAATGGTAACAGGCAGGGCATACGTGTGACGGATATATGCTGTCCCTTTTTCTGTTTCTATCGGTGTCAGCCGCTCATTCAATTCAACAGGGTGGGTAGCCGTATAGATTTGCACATTGGGGGCTATCAATACATTGTTGCCGATAATGATTTTGTTGCAGTCCACAAAGGTACATCCGGTGTTTATGCTGACATTATTACCTATGCTGATGTTACAACCATAATCGCATATAAAAGAATGTCCTACTGAAACTTTCTTGCCAATGCTTTCAAACATTTCTTTCAGTATTGCATATTTCTCTTCTTTACACTCATACGACAAGGAATTGTATTTCAGCAACAATTCATGCGTTTTTCTTTTAAACTCCATAAATACGGGAGCATGGCAATTGTACCATTCGCCCGACAAGCATTTTTCCAATTCATTTTTCATACCTAATCATGATAAAAGTTACTGCTTTATTTTATTCATGGCAAAGTTATACATATTTAAGCGTAAATATATGTATTATTTTTCCTTTTATCTGTACCTTTACACCTAAAATAGCAAAATAGATAAAATGAAAAGGGAAAATCTACACCAGCCGTTTGAAATTTGTTTCAGTGAACTGGACGAATCACAATTAAAGGAACACGACCATACTTTTTTTGAACTGGTGTATATTCTATCGGGAACAGGTATTCAATGGATAAACAACAATAAATTTCCGTATCATGACGGACATCTTTTCATGATTACCCCCGGTGATATACATTCTTTCGACATTCATACTACCACAAAATTCGTATATATAAAGTTCAATGACATTTATATTCATTCGGCTGTTTTCGGAGCAGAAAACATTCAACGGTTAGAATTTATACTGCAACACGCTAATCATCGCCCCGGTTGCATATTGCGCAATCAAACCGACAAATTGCTGGTAAAACCTATGATAGAAGCGATTATCCGTGAATATGTGAACAGGAACATATACAGCAGTGAAATTATTACGCAGTTAATCAACACAATTGTTATTGTTGTTGCCCGTAACATTACTATGTTCCTACCTGAACAGATAGATGAAAATTCGGAAGAAAAGTCACTGAACATCTTGCAATATATTCAGTCTAACATTTGTTATCCCGAAAAGATAAAGGTTAAAGCGATAAGCCAACATTTTGGTATTTCCCCTAATTATCTTGGGAGATACTTCAAAAAGCAGACTAACGAGACCATGCAGCAGTATATCTTAAACTATAAAATGAAAATGGTGGAAAGTCGGCTTTTGCACAGTGAAATGAGAATTAGCGAAATAGTAGAGGAACTGGGATTTACAGATGAAAGTCATTTGAACAAGCTATTCAAGAAATACAAAGATTGCAATCCAACTGATTTTCGGAAGAAATATCGTATTTAATAAGGCTATTTTTTAGTGCAAGGTGCAAGTATATATTTATATATATAGCTTGCACCTTGCACTAACCTTAGAATGTTTATTTTCAAAGGTTTGCATAATCCCAAAATAATGCGTACATTTGAACCCAAGATGTTGGCAGACAGACACCGGACAACAGCAGACAGTTTTTAAGGACTAAAGCGTGACGGGTACAAAGCCGAAATTTCTGAAAGTACTGATATTGAGGAAGAAATAACGTTTGGTTCATAACCCAGGCGGATCACAGAAAAATCAGAGAGTTACATAAAAGTAACTCTTTTTTTTATACCTAAATTACGCTGGTATACACAGTTCAATTAAACCGAGAGTTAAACCAAGAAGCCATACATATAGTTTCCCTCCAAAAAGAAGACTAAACACCTTTTGCAAATACAAATGTAAAATCTACCTTTGCAATTCGAAAAATCAACTACGAAAATAAAGTGTAAGTTTATGAATGTAAAAGTAAAAGGATATATATTGGGAGCCGTTGCAGCAGCTACTTACGGCATGAATCCGCTCTTCACATTACCGTTATATAAAGAAGGGATGGATCCGGACTCTGTTCTTTTTTTCAGATACCTGTTTGCCATACCTATTTTAGGCATCATGTTGAAAGTAAGAGGTAGAAATTTCAAATTAAAACAGAAGGAAGTATTACCGCTAATCATTCTGGGATGGTTGGTTGCTATATCATCTCTTACTTTATTTCAAAGTTATAATTATATGGAAGCAGGTATCGCGTCAACCATACTTTTTGTTTATCCTATTTTGGTAGCGTTAATTATGGCTGTGATTTTCAAAGAAAAGATCACACTACAAACGATATTATGCATCCTGCTGGCGCTAAGTGGCATCGGTCTGCTTTATAAAGGTGGGGATGGCGCAACGCTTAGTTTGATCGGTGTTGGATTGGTCATGGGCTCCGCACTCTCCTATGCCATTTATATTGTAGGGGTAAATCGACCGATATTAAAAGATGTAGCAACCTTAAAAGTTACTTTCTATGTACTACTTTTCGGTCTGTCACTCTTTCTAGTCCGAGTAGATTTCGGACAAAGTCTGCATATTGTTGATAAGTGGTATCTGTGGGGTAACCTGCTTGCACTAGCGCTTTTTCCCACTGCAATATCTTTTCTCTGTACCACCCAAGCCATTCAAGACATAGGTTCTACTCCAACAGCTATTCTTGGAGCTCTAGAACCTGTAACAGCTGTTTTCTTCGGAGTAACCATCTTCGGTGAAAGTTTGACATTACGGCTGACTTGTGGAATAATATTAATTATTCTAGCAGTAACACTCATCATAGCTGGAGGTAATATTACGACCCATTTAGTGCGTTTCAGAAAGTTATTTCCACGATTACCATTAAAACATACTAGAAATAAATAACCCCATTTATAAGCCTTTCATCTTCCCCAGTATTTTAGGAAACTGCCAGAAGAACAGCAGTGTACAACAGATTGCCGCTGTAGCGTCTGATATCGTTTCTGCCGCATAGACTCCGGTTACTCCCATAAAATGGGGAAGTATCAAAGCCAACGGTATCAACAAGATAACCTTGCGAAGTAAAGCTATGAAAATGGATATCTTCGCCTGCCCCAATGCGACAAACATATTTTGACAGGCACGTTGCAAACCAAAAATAGTCATACCTCCCAAGAAAACCGGCATCGCCCAATGAACAGTCCCTATCAGATACTCATCACTCGTAAAGGCTGATGCAACCGTCGACGGAAATAGGATCATAAATAACATCAGGAACAGATTGAAAGAAAACATAGTAATCAATGCTATCCGGAAACACTCCTTTACGCGCCGCTTATCACCATGTCCGTAATTATAACTCACAATTGGTACAAACCCCTGCGCAAATCCCGTTAATGGTACACTCACAAACTGCATCGAAGTCTGTAAAACCGTTAATGCACTAACGTAAATATCTCCAAATTCTTTCAAACTGCTATTCAGAACAAAACCGACCAAACTCTCAGTACTAGCCATAATAAATGGGGATATTCCCAATGCCAACATCGAAAGTAGAATTCCCTTGTCCAACCTCATATAACACCTTTCCAACGGTAAAGAAGCATGCTTTGAAAAGAGAAAGCGTAATACCCACACAGCACTGCAAGCCTGAGATATCACCGTAGCTAAAGCAGCACCTTTTACTCCCATATCAAACCAGAAAATAAAAATAGGATCGAGAATAATATTCAAAAACGCCCCTATTAAAACCGAGCACATAGCAATAGTAGGTCGTCCCTGTGCATTGATGAAGGAATTTAGTCCTGTAGAAATTTCTACAAAAATAGTCCCCAATAAATAAATAGAAAGATAGTCAACCGCATATCCCAGTGTATTCTCCGAAGCACCTACAAGCAGTAGGATAGGTTCCATAAAGATATATGCAATACAAGAGGTCAATAAAGTGAAAATAATCAACAGACTGAAACCATTTCCTAATATTTTTCCAGCTCGCTGACGATCATCTTGCCCAAGTGCAATGGCTGCCAATGGAGCACCACCTCCTCCCACAATTGCAGAAAAAGAAGAAATCAACACCACGAGAGAGATAGTTACACCCACACCCGCCAACGCATCCGTCCCGATTCCCGGTATATGTCCGATATAAATGCGGTCCACAATGCCATACAACAAATTAACAAATTGTGCCGCTACCGCCGGAAGTGCCATCTTGAAAACCAATGGCAACATACGTTCGGTTCCTAGACGTTCTTCATATTTATTTATCATTTCTTTTGAGTTTACTCACCAACTATCTCCAGTGTGCCCGCTATTAAGCAAACTCTCTATTTTCTGTCTATATAGATTAGAAGCTTCAGCCGCATTTTTAGCAATATCTCCCGTACCCGTTCCATACACCACAATAGGAGTCTGCCATACCATGCCCGAATGAATGGCACTACTTTGATATGGACGTAACAACTCATCCACTGTGAAACAGTTCTTGCCACCACTGCGATAGGCTTCCGCGTTTGAACCCGTAGTTGTAACTACCAATAAAGGTTTACCAGCAACGGCAGGTGTCTGAGACAAATAGGTAAAAACCTCATCTTGCCATTTTTTCAATAGAGAAGGTGCCGATAACCAATAAAAAGGGAACTGATAAACAACCGCAGACGCATCCGAAATAGTCCGAGTCCATTCATCCACATTAAAAGGTAATTCCTCTTCATATAAATTGAACACAGACACTCCGTCTATATCCTTCACCGTATCTATCAACATTCTGTTGGCTCGCGAATCCTTCATTTTAGGATGCGCTAAAATAATTACTACTTTTCTCAAATCTTTATTCATGAGTACTAATCTATTGATGACAAAACAATATCTTCGTAAAGATATGAAATTTCAAGATTTGCGCCATATCCTATTTGTTAATTTTAAGTCATCAGGAAGTATACTTTAAATGATTATTAAAAACATCATTGACCTGTTAAAACGATTTTTTTTAGAAGAAGGACTCAAGAAACATTTTGCTATTTCCCAGAGAAAGTAGAAAAAGGCTATTACCGATATAAGGCTACAATCCCTTCGTGATTATAGGTAAGCCAAAAAATCCTTTTTGCAAAACCAAGTTTTTGGGCTTATCTTTACGCGCTTTATTATAAGTAGCAAGAGAAACTCTGCATGTTTCTCTTGCTCCATTCTCAAATGTTACCTCCAAATAATACTCCTTATGTATACTATCCGATACATAACGGTGTTTTCCTATTTTACGTCTCTTTTCGTGTTGTTCCGTATACTTTCTAAGTACAGTCACTGTAATTTCCTTGGTCGAATTAGTATCCGCCATATAAAAATTACCTATAAGAAAAAGCCCATAGACAATAGAACCTACGCAAGCAAAATGACAAAACATATTAATCATCTTACTATCCATTTCTGTCATCCATATCCATTTTTTATAGAAAGGAGAAGTAATTGCAACAAATACAACACATTACGTTCCACTATACCCCTTCATCTCCCTATGAACTAACTTACCCGACAGAATGTTATACCTAATAATAACTAAAAACGAAAGTATCATGGATAAAAGCTTAATTCATAGCAATGAATTACATTTCATCAATAAGAAACGTATTCACGAAGCAGTAGAGAAAATGGTAGATTCACTGGATATGGCGGCAGGTTCCACCATGGGATTTAACCTGTATGCAGTAGTAGAAACTTATTTTACAGATTTGAAAAAGCGAAAAGAAATTAACCGCTTATTGAGTTTGGAGAAAAATACTTGTGAGAAGATAGAAGAAGAACTCCATGTCTTCGAGATATAATATAAATAAAAACCATCACTGATTACACAGATAGAAACTTAATTAAATTTTTATCTGTGTAATCAGTGATGAAAAAATCTTTTCACATATCGATTTATTAATCTTTTGCCTGATGTACTGTCAACTGCGGGAACGGGAAACCAATACCTTCTTCATTGAATACAGCATAAATAGTCTTATTCATGTCGAAATAAACGCCCCAGTAATCAGCGCTGTTCACCCACACGCGGATAACAACATTCACACTGCTGGCATCCAAAGCATGAAGTGCTATAAAAGGCTCAGGAGTATTCAGTATACGCTTATCAGCAGCTAGAATACGGCGTACCGTACTTTCTACTTTATCATAATTCTCTCCATACTCCACACCGATTATCCAATCCACACGGCGGGTATTTTCGCGGCTGTAATTAGTCACCGTCCCACTACTCAAAGCACCGTTAGGGATATAAATCACTTTATTATCGGCTGTAGTCAGAATAGTATGAAAAATCTGGATCTCGCGTACCGTACCAGATACCCCCTGGCTCTCAATCCAATCACCTACTTTAAAAGGGCGGAACAGTAAAACGATGAGTCCACCGGCAAAATTCTGCAAGTTTCCTGACAATGCCATACCAATAGCCACACCGGCAGAAGCCAGTAAAGCGGCAAATGAAGTAGTTTCTACCCCCAACTTACCGATAACGGCAATAATCAATAAGATCGTCAGCAGAATATTGACCAAACTTTTCACGAAACTCTGAATACTCGGCTCAATTTGTCTTTTTGACAATATTTTGGCTAAAAGCTTCTTGATAAAAGAAATCAAGAACCTACCTACTACGAAAATAATGATAGCGCCAATGATGCGACCACCAGCACCAACGCCCCAGTCTATCAACTGTTGAATAAGAATTTGTACCTTGCTGAAACCTTCTTCAGCAGCTTGAACGGCAACCGCCGCCATTAACAAAGGTGATAACATAATGATTTTGTTTTAATAAATTAATGTGGCAAAATTAACAAATTAATTCAGTTTTCGTTCACAGAACTTGTAGATTTCGTCAGAAAGTAATACTTTTGCAACCGATTTCAACTAAGGGGTGCCCTAATATGACGGGCTGAGAACATACCCATTGACCTGATCCGGGTAGTGCCGGCGGAGGGAAAAGAAGAAAAATTCCCCTTTTCTGGTTTCATCACTGATTATACAGATTAACACAGCTTGTTCACCACAGAGAACAACAGAAGTCATAAAAGGATAAAAGCTTGTGTTAGTCCGCATGATTTGCGGTTAAAAAATCTTTGTGAACCCAGTATTCTCTGTGATGAAAGTAAAAACATCAAATAAAAGTATTGCAAATGAAAAGACGTGTAATGGCGACATGCCTTCTAATGGTAGCGTTGAGTGTCTGTGCGCAGCCCAAAGAAAAGGATAGCTTGCAAGTAGTGGATCTACAGGAAGTAGAAATTATTTCCACACGTGCCACAGGAACCACTCCGGTGGCATTTACCAATGTAAATAAAGAACAACTGAAAAAACAGAATTTCGGAGTGGATATTCCATATTTACTGACATTTACCCCTTCTGTACTGACAACAAGCGATGCAGGAACCGGCATCGGCTATACCAGTATTCGTGTGCGCGGAACGGATGCTACGCGCATCAACGTCACTACCAACGGTATACCGATGAACGATGCCGAGAGCCATTCCATCTTCTGGGTAAACACGCCCGATTTTGCTTCATCCCTGCAAGATATGCAAATCCAACGTGGCGCGGGAACTTCAACAAACGGTGCAGGTGCTTTCGGCGCCAGTATCAACATGCAGACACAAGGTATTTCACCGAAACCATACGCTGAAATCTCCGGTTCTTACGGCTCGTTCAACACGCATAAAGAAACCGTAAAAGTGGGAACAGGTATCATCAATGAGCATTGGGGGTTTGACGCTCGTCTGTCTAATATCCAAAGTGACGGTTACAGAGACCGTGCCGACGCCGACCTGAAATCTTATTTTGTCCAGGGTGGTTATTACAATGAAAATACCACTATCAAGTTCATCACCTTTGGTGGAAAAGAAGAGACTTACCATGCTTGGGACGGGCTGGACAAAGAGATGCTACAAGCACATCGTAAATACAATCCAAACGGAGAAATAAAGGATGATGAAGGAAACGTGACAGGTTTCTATGACAACCAGATAGACTATTATCGCCAAACACATTACCAACTGTTACTGAACCAGATCCTATCGCCGTTTTGGGATCTAAACGTAGCCCTGCACTATACCGACGGAGATGGCTATTACGAAGAATATAAAAACGCACGTACCTTGATGGAATATGGTCTGCAGCCTTTCGAGGTGAATGGTCAGACTATCAAAAAGTCCAATCTCGTACGACGTAAATTAGTGAACAGCGGTTTTGGTGGTGGAGTGTTCTCCGTAAACTATAACAGTGATAAAATCGATGCATCCATAGGCGGAGGATTGAACTATTATAAGAATACGCACAACGGTAAGGTGATATGGGTAAAGGACTATATCGGTAACCTAAGCCCCGACCATGAATACTACCGTAACATCGGTCGCAAAACAGATGGTAATATCTATGCGAAAGCCAACTGGAAAGTAGGTGGTGGCGTTAATCTCTATGCCGACCTGCAATATCGTTACACCCGTTACAAGATAAATGGCAACAACGATAAATGGGACTGGACTGCTGATCCCGGTCATCTGCAACCGCTCAACATCGACGAAGAATTTAATTTCTTCAACCCGAAAACCGGTGTTTTCTGGAGTATCAACCCATATAATAAAGTATACGGTTCCTTCAGCGTTGCCCATAAAGAACCTACCCGTAATAATTATACCGATAATTTCTTCGCTACTCGTCCCAAGGCAGAACGTCTTTTCGACTATGAACTGGGATACACTTTCCATAAAAACTGGTTCAACGCAGGAGTCAATCTTTACTATATGGACTATAAAGACCAATTGGTGCTGAATGGGCAGTTGAACGAAATCGGTGAAGCCGTAGCAGAAAACGTAAAAGACAGTTATCGCATGGGGATCGAACTAATGGCAGGTGTACAAATTGCCCAATGGCTGCGTTGGGACATCAACGCCACCTTGAGCCGTAACCGTATCAAAAATTATACGGAATACCTGAGTGACGTCAATGAAGACTGGAACGACATGTATAGTGAAAGTTGGGGTATCTCACAAACCACCCGTTATATAGGAACAACCCCTATATCATTTTCCCCGGATTTTATGGCAAACAGTTTGATTTCGTTCGACTATAAAGGTATCAATGCTTCTTTACAGACGCAATACGTCAGCAAACAGTACCTCAACAATGCCCATCAGGAAGATTGTACACTGAATGCATACTGGGTAAGTAACCTCAATGTAGGTTATACTTTCAAACTACACGGTATAAAGTCTGTCAATGTAGGAGTTACAGTGTATAACCTCTTTAATGAGCTCTACGAAAGCAATGGATATGCATCAGGAAGTGCCGTCTATGAAGGCCACGGCAAAGACCAGATAAAGACATCGGACAGTAAACTGCTTTATACCTCAAATTATGCAGCCTATTATCCGAATGCCGGTATCAATGCTTTGGCGCACATCACACTAAGTTTCTAACGTATGGAACAAATTCTTGAAATCATAGGTACACTTGTCGGACTTCTCTACCTTTGGTTAGAATACCGTGCCAGTATCTATCTTTGGATAGCGGGTATCGTTATGCCCGCCATCTACATTTTTGTTTACTACGATGCCGGTTTGTATGCCGATTTCGGTATCAATATCTATTATCTGGGGGCTGCCATTTATGGCTGGACGATGTGGAAATACGGAAGTTTCCTACGTCGTAAGTTTCTGCGTAAACAAATTTCAGGCAAGGAAAAACGACAAGTAGAGTTACCCATCACCCGCATGCCGTTACAGTATCTATTACCGCTTACCGCCGTATTCGTCCTTACCCTCGTGCCCATCGCCTGGATATTGATAAACTTCACAGATAGTAACGTACCTTGGTTGGATTCTTTCACTACTGCACTAAGTATCATCGGTATGTGGATGTTGGCTCGTAAATATGTGGAACAGTGGTGGGCATGGATTGCGGTGGATGCCGTTAGTTGCGGTTTGTATATCTACAAAGGGCTCGATTATACAGCCGCCTTATACGGTCTTTACACAATAATCGCTATTTTTGGTTACTTTAAATGGAAGAAAATGATGATTTAAATGAAAGAACTAAGAATGAAGAATTACCTTGCGGTATGTTTGCATAACACAGCCAAGTTCTACATTCTTCATTTTCCCAACGTAAAATCAGACAGAAAGATGGTAGAAGCAGTAATTTTAGCAAACGGGGAATACCCGACGCATCCCCAGCCTTTGAATATCCTAAAAAAAGCACCTTACGTAGTTTGCTGCGATGGTGGAGCCGATGAATATATCCGGCAGGGACATGTACCAGATATGATTATCGGTGACGGAGATTCTCTCAGTGAAAAGAACCGTACAAAATACGGACATGTTCTCCATCGTATCAACGATCAGGAAACAAACGACCAAACCAAAGCCGTTGACTATCTCCTTTCACAGGGCAAACACCGGATTGCCATCGTTGGAGCTACCGGGAAACGAGAAGACCATACTTTAGGAAATATCAGCTTACTTATGGATTATATGCATGCAGGTGCCGATGTACGTATGTTCACGAACTACGGTGTATTTATTCCCTGCCGGAATACACAGAGCTTCCCTTGTTCTCCCGGTCAACAGATATCCATCATCAACTTCACAGCCTGCGGACTATGCGGAAAAGGGTTGGTTTATCCACTCAGAAACTTCACCAATTGGTGGCAAGGTACACTCAATGAATGTACGGGAGAGGAATTCACAATTGAAGCAGAAGGGGAATATCTGATATTTATCAATTATACCAATCAATAATCACGTTTTCTTTCTCTCCGCCACTTCTACAAAGTATACACTGATACAAATCATGACAATCGCAACGGCTTGTGTCCAGCTAAAGCGATCTTGCCCCAATAAAAGGGAAGTAACGGTAGTGACCACCAAAATCAGATAGCTGTAAATGGAAACGACTGTTGTCTTTAGATATTTCAGTCCGATAGGAACAAGAAAATAACTTATGTAGGTAGGGAAAATGAGAACAAACGCCAAAACAGCCCATACCATCCAATGCCACCTTCCGTGCCAGGCGTCTACAAATAAAGGAGCATCCCAACCCACAATCGACGAAACAACCAGCCCCATTACCGCCGCACCGCCAAAGATATATTTCATCATCGTCACCACTCCCACTTTTTCCAATAATTTCTTGCTCACAATCAGATAGACGGCAAACACCAGCGAACTAATCATACAAAGTATATTTCCCGTAAAAGCATCATGGGCCAAATCATCACTACCTTGCGTAATGATACATAATAACGCACCTCCAAACCCCAAAGCAATGCCGATAATCTTCATCAATGTAGCCTTCTCTTGAAGAAAAAAGACAGAAATAAGAAATACCCAAATGGGTTGCATAGAGTTAAATATAGCACTGGAAACCGGAGTAGTCTTACTGATACCCAACAGATAGCAAAACATAAACCCATACAATCCAAAAGCTCCAAGGCAAAACAGTTTCATCTGCTGCCGCTTTGTAACAGGTGCTTCTTTTACAAACCAGCCTGTTATCCAAAACATCACTGCCGCAAATATACATCGCATAGTGACACCCGTCAACGCACCCAGCCACAAGGGGAGCAGAAATTTCAACGCATTCATATTCAATCCGGCCATGACGCGCGACGCAATCATGCTGAGATTGGCTTCCAGCTTCTTATCCTTCATAAGATTATATTTTGAGGGTACAACAATTTATTACTTTATTATGTTTTAAAGAAAAGATAGGAGATTATATTATGACAGAAAAAGAAGAAAATAACAAGACAAAGCCATCATCCAAACAACCTAAGTCCGTCCTTGCTTTCTATATCCGACTGCGGCTGGACATTAAAACCGCCTGCCAACAAATTGAAAACGGATTGGGACAAGAAGATATAACCATCAATGAGGAGGTAGAAAAATGGCTAAACAAGTAATCTGGTCTCCCCTTGCCAAAGAGGAACTAAAAAAAATCCTGTTATCCACTATAGACAAACAAGGAGATAAGCGAAGTTGTAAAACGCTATATGGTCTGTTTCAAAATGTTCTTCACCGTATCACCCTGAACCCCTTCATCGGAAAAGTCACCGAAATGGAGAATATACGTTACGTCACCCCACATCCCAACTATACTGTTTTCTATCGACATAGCTTGTTGAAAATAGAGATCCTTGTTATTTGGGATAATCATCACAAAGCAGGAAGAATGAAAATGATAACGGAGAAGTAAAATCCGTCAAGAGCAGATTTATATATCATTAACTGTAAGACAGAAGTTCTGTCTGCTTCAAATATATCATCTGTTCGAATGAGACGCATAGTCTGTTTGCTCACAACAGACTATACACTTTGCAAAGACACATCATGGGAATGACGCGATTCAATAACCAGGTTACCACACTTCAGCTCTTCAAATGCCACATGTTAACCCCGTAAATACCCGTCATTTCACCTGCTGAGGTGTGGCATTTAGGTTAACTAAGGTTGACATCCTCAAAACTGAAGTGTAGCATTTGCAATGAAGTTATGTAAGGACAAAATAAAAACGGAAGAGCAATGCCCTTCCATTTCCCCAACTTAATATTAATAAATATCTATCATTGAACTTTACAAAGTTACAACATAAAAAAGACAATATCAAGTATTTCCAGACTTTTTATAGCTTCATCAGATAATTCTTGAAGTCCACAAAATCTTTCGACATCAGCAAACTTTTCTTCTCTCCACGCATAAAGGTTTGAAGTTTCTCCGGTATCTGCACGGACTCACCGATAATACGTTCTACCGTATCCTTGAATTTTGCCGGATGGGCAGTTTCCAGGAACACACCTGTTTCACCAGACTGTAAACCCTCGACCAAGGCGCGATATCCGCAAGCACCGTGCGGGTCAAGAAGATAACGATCTTTCTTCCACACGTTTTTCATGGTCTCGGCAATCTGCTCGTCGGTATAAGTCGCCCCACTTATCTCGGCAGAGATAGCGGCATGGCTACCGCCGTAAAGG
The DNA here is from genome assembly GCF_003438665.1 of Bacteroides sp. OM08-11. Taxonomy (NCBI): domain Bacteria; kingdom Pseudomonadati; phylum Bacteroidota; class Bacteroidia; order Bacteroidales; family Bacteroidaceae; genus Bacteroides; species Bacteroides sp. OM08-11. Next base: position 16,697 of record NZ_QSTJ01000002.1, on the reverse strand, counting down.
TCTAGTACGCGGGCAAAGTTACTAGGATCACCCACATCCATGGCATTGGCGATGGTGGCTATACTTGGACGCGGTGTATAAACACCTGTATTCAGGTATTGGAAGAAAATGTCGTTACGGTTGTTGGATGCGATGAAGCGTTTCACGGGAAGTCCCATACGTTTACCGAAGAGTCCGGCGGTGATATTACCGAAGTTGCCGCTGGGCACGCAAATAACGACATTATCACTCTTGCCGATACGCTTCAGTTGAGCGTAGGCATAGAAATAGTAGAATGCCTGTGGCAGGAAACGCGCCACGTTAATGGAATTGGCACTGGTGAGTTGCAAGCGCTCGTTGAGTTCCCGATCCATAAAAGCAGATTTAACCAAAGCCTGGCAGTCGTCGAACGTACCATCCACCTCGATAGCCGTGATATTCTGTCCCAAAGTAGTAAACTGTTTTTCCTGGATCTCACTGACTTTCCCTTTCGGATAGAGCACATACACATGAATACCCTCCACACCGAGAAAGCCATTGGCAACAGCACTACCCGTGTCACCGGAAGTGGCTACAAGAACATTAACCTGTTTTTTACCCTCTTTTTTGATAAAATAACCCAGTAAACGTGCCATGAAACGACCGCCTACATCCTTAAAGGCAAGCGTCGGTCCATGAAAAAGTTCGAGCGAATAAATATTCTCCGTAACCCCAACCAAAGGGACATCGAAACTGAGCGTATCATAAACAATCTGTTTCAAGATATCAGCAGGAACATCTTCGCCAAAGAATGCATCTGCCACACGATAAGCTATTTCCTGGAAACTCAGTGTATCAATGCTGTCATAAAACTCTTGCGGTAAGGATTTGATTACAAAGGGCATGAAAAGTCCTTTGTCTGCGGCAAGCCCCTTTACTACGGTTTCTTCAAGCGTAGCTTCGGGAGCTTGTTTGTTAGTGCTGTAATATTTCATAATATTTCTTTCATAAATTCATTAATAAACTCATCTTCTCTCATCAAACCGTAACTGCCGTTACAGGCCGCCACTTCGTCGAATGTCTGTACCTCGTCCGGCTCGATACCCGGATACCAGATAAAGAAAGGAACAGGCTCATTAGTATGGGTACGAAGCTCGCAAGGTGTAGGATGATCGGGCAATACGGCTATAGAGACCGGTTCGTCCCAGTTCTTCACAGCTTCGTAAACAGGACCTACTGCACGACTGTCCAGGTTCTCGATCGTCAAAGTCTTCAAAGAAATGTCACCTTCATGACCCGCCTCATCACTGGCTTCGATATGCAAGTAAACAAAATCATCCGTTTTCAGCGCATCAAGGGCGGCAGCTACCTTGTTTTCGTAATTCGTATCATACAGCCCCGTTGCTCCTTCAACAATCAGGCGACGCAATCCGGCATAATAACCGATGCCGTTAATCAAATCAACAGCCGAAATCACAGCACCACACTTCACTTGCGGAAACTTGTCAGAAAGGCGTTCCATCTGCGGACGATACCCCGGGCTCCACGGCCAGATACTGTTTGCAGGGTCTTTCCCCCCGGCCATACGTTTTTGGTTGATAGGATGATTTTGCAAAAGTTCCCAAGAACGCATGATCAGGTCGTTTATCAGGTCGGCAGTTTGCTGAGGTGTCAAGTCTGCCTGCCCTTCAGGAGTAGTAATATTCTCCGTACCCGGCATCGGCTTCACCAGTAGAGGACGAAAAGGTTTTAAAGGAACATCATGCGGTGGGGTACAGTCAATACGCTTGTCGCCCCCTTTGATTACCAGCAGATGGCGATATTGAACACCTGTATAAAAGCGTACCCGTTCGTCACCCAGTTGTTCTTGCAAATATTTCACCAACACATCGGCTTCTTCAGTCGTGATGTGTCCGGCTGAATGGTTCTTTATATTATCACCTTCGATACAGATGATATTGCAGCGCATCGCCATCTCACCGGGTTTCAACTCCACACCGATACTTGCAGCTTCCAAAGGTCCGCGACCTTCGTACACTTTCGGAAGATTATAACCCAAAACGGACATATTCGCCACTTCGCTGCCTGGATGAAAACCGTCGGCAACAGTCTTTAACCGCCCCACACGTCCCATTTGCGCCAGCTTATCCATATAAGGAGTCTTGGCGCTTTGCAACAGCGTCTTGCCACCTAATGACTTCACAGGCCAGTCAGCCATTCCGTCACCTAATATGATAATATGTTTCATTTCCTTTATTGATTATACGTTTGCAATACTCATAATATCCGCAAATACTCCCGCAGCCGTCACACCTGCGCCAGCTCCATAACCTTGTATCATCATCGGATATTCTTTATAGCGTTCCGTAGTCAGCAAAATGATATTGTTACTGCCTTCCAAGCCATAGAACGGATGGTTGGCACCTACTTCCTGTAAGCCTACAGATGCTTTTCCGTTTTCCAACTTGGCAACGAAACGCCAATGTTTGTTTTCGGCCTCTAAAACCTTGCGACGTGCTTCAAAGTCAGCATCAAGACTCGGCACTTTCTTCCAGAAATCATCCAGAGAACCTTCAAAGAAGTCATCGGGTACAAAAAGATTTTTTTCAACATCACTTTGTTCCAAGCGATAACCGGCTTCACGCGCCAAAATCACCAGTTTACGAATAACGTCCTTACCACTCAGATCAATACGCGGATCAGGTTCGGAATAGCGTTCTTCCTGTGCCATCTTGATGGTCTTACTGAAAGGAATATCCGCACTGATCTTATTGAAGATATAATTCAGCGTACCACTCAGCACGGCTTCAATCTTTAATATCTTGTCGCCGCTATGGATGAGGTCGTTAATCGTATTGATAATTGGCAACCCCGCACCGACGTTAGTTTCAAACAAGTACTTCACACCGCGTTGACGAGCTATCTGCTTCAACTCACGGTAGTTCTCATATTCCGAAGAAGCGGCAATCTTATTGGCAGCCACCACGGAAACGTTGTGTTGCAGCAAATCTTTATAGAGTGACGCCACACCTGCACTGGCGGTACAGTCAACAAACACGGAATTGAAAATATTCATGCCGATAATCTCGTTACGCAACGTTTCGAGCGAACTTTCTTTACCTTTCACTTGCAATTCTTCACGAAAACGTCCCAGATCGAAGCCTTCGCGACTGAACATCGCTTTGTTGGCATCGGCAATACCCACTACATTCAGTTGTAAACCATTCTCCTGCATCAGCTTCTGACGTTGACTGTGGATTTGTTCTATCAGGCTGCCTCCCACCGTACCAATACCACAAATAAAGAGGTTGAGCACTTGATACTCCGAAAGGAAGAAAGAATCATGGATTACGTTCAAAGATTTACGCAACGACCTGTTGTCGACAACAAATGAAATATTCGTCTCCGAAGCCCCCTGCGCGCAAGCTATCACATTAATGCCATTACGTCCCAACGTACCAAATAATTTACCGGCTATACCCGGCGTATGCTTCATGTTTTCTCCGACAATGGCCACTGTAGCCAAGTTCTTTTCTGCCAAGATGGGTGAAATCTCTCCCATTTCAATCTCTTTGGCAAATTCTTCGGTCAGTACTTCGCAAGCGAGGTCGGCATCGGCATTGCGCACTCCGATAGATGTGGAATTCTCTGATGAAGCCTGTGAAACCAAGAACACGCTGATACCGTTTTTTGCCAACGCTTTAAAAATACGGTAGTTTACACCAATTACACCTACCATACCCAAACCTTGCACGGTAATCAGGCTGGTGTCATTGATAGAAGAAATACCTTTAATGGCTTTACTCTGTGGATTGGAAACCTCTTGCTTGATAACCGTACCTACCCCTTCGGGGTTGAAGGTATTCTTCACCAAGATGGGTATATTCTTGTGGCAAACCGGATAAATCGTCGGTGGATATATCACTTTCGCACCAAAGTTACAAAGTTCCGTAGCCTCCACATAGCTGAGTTCGCTGATAGTATAAGCAGTAGAAATTACACGCGGGTCGGCTGTCATAAATCCGTCTACATCCGTCCATATCTCAAGGCTGTCCGCATTCAGTGCAGCAGCAATGATGGCAGCTGTATAATCAGAACCACCACGACCGAGGTTGGTTACATCTTCGGTAATTTTGTCGGTAGAGATAAATCCCGGAACCAATACACGCCGTGGAGCATCTTTGAATGTTTCACGCACCAGCGAATTGGTCAGTTCCGTATCAAGCACATGCTTGGAGTGTTTCTTTTCTGTTTTGATAAATTTACGGGAATCAAACCATTCCGCCCCTGTCAGTTGTGCGGTAATGATAGAAGAAAGACGTTCACCATAGCTGACAATCGTATCGGAAGTCTTTTGTGAAAGGTCTTTGATTAAATAAATACCCTGAAAAATATCTTTCAGTTCATTGAGCAGTTCACCTACCTGACGTTGCAAGGCAACTTGTGCTTCACCGGCAGGAATTACCTCCTTAATCATTTCTACATGGCGATAAACAATCTCACGAAATTCATTCTCATAAGAAGCATCACCCACAGAGGCCATCTTTGATGTATTTATCAGTTGGTCCGTAATGCCACCCAATGCAGAAACTACCACAATCACCGGTTCATTCACTGCTTCTACAATTCTCTTGACACTTAAAATACTATTTGCGGTTCCTACGGATGAACCGCCGAATTTCAATACTTTCATTATGTTGTTGTTTTCTGATTATCGATTTTTATACTTACATTACAATCGGTATCTATCGTACCAAAAACAATGAAAGTATATCTTTTTTCTGTTTTCATCATACTATTACTTCTAAGGGAAGAAATCCTTCGACAAGCTCAAGATTACAGATACCTCCGCCTGCAAAGCATGAATGAAAAATGATATTAAATAAAATAACTGCTGAAAAATGGTGTAACACGTAGAAACACAAATACTATCCCTTAACCCCTAAGGGTCATGGTGCACATGGATGTGACTGTATACTGATAGTACTTATTCATAGTCTCTTGTTTCTATCTTTTCTGATAAGTGTTGCAAAAGTAACAATAAAAACATTCAATCTATCACTTTTTACGACTTTTTTACGATAAAAATACAGGAAGCATATAAAAAGGCAAGAAATCTGCACATTTACTGACTAACATTTTCACACACCGTAGGTTATACCCTCATTATACAACCGGTTATTTTCTATCATTTTGTCATAATTCTAAAGATATATCATTATCTTTGCATACAAACCTTGTTAGAATAGCGTATATGACCCCTGAAAATACTTCCGTTTTGTTAATATACACCGGCGGAACCATCGGAATGATAGAAAATACCGAGACCGGTGCTTTGGAGAACTTCAACTTTGAACAGTTACAGAAACATGTGCCCGAACTACAGAAATTTACATTCAGCATCGATACTTATCAATTCGATCCTCCAATGGATTCTTCAGATATGGATCCTGATGCCTGGCGTAAACTTGTACATATCATAAGTGACAACTATGAGCAATATACCGGTTTTGTCATTCTTCACGGGACAGATACAATGGCCTATACGGCTTCCGCACTCAGCTTTATGCTCGAAGGTTTGGGTAAACCGGTTATCCTTACCGGATCACAACTACCCATCAGTGTACTCCGTACAGACGGCAAGGAAAATCTGCTGACGAGTATAGAAATAGCCACCGCCTGCCATCCCAATGGACGTCCCGTCGTACCGGAAGTATGTATTTTCTTTGAGAACCACCTGATGCGCGGCAATCGTACAACCAAAATGAATGCCGAGAACTTCAATGCGTTCCGTTCGTTCAATTATCCGGTACTTGCTTCAGCGGGGATACATATAAAATATAATAATGTGCAAATTCATACAGATAATATCCAGCAAAAGTTAGTACCACATTATCTGCTTGACACGAATATTGCCGTTCTGAAACTCTTTCCGGGAATTCAGGAAAATATCGTAGCGGCTGTTCTTGCTGCCAAAGGCTTAAGGGCATTGGTACTTGAAACGTATGGTTCTGGAAACGCTCCCCGCAAGGAATGGTTCCTCCGCCAATTGAAAGATGCATGCGAACGGGGGATTATCATTGTAAATGTCACCCAATGCAGTGCGGGCACAGTAGAAATGGAACGTTACGAAACCGGTTACCGCCTGATGCAGGCCGGTGTGGTTTGCGGACACGACAGTACAACAGAATCTGCCGTCACCAAACTAATGTTCCTTTTAGGGCATAATTATTCGCTTGCCGAAGTGCGTAATCGAATGAGCCACCCCATTGCAGGCGAGATTACGGTGAGTTGATATAGGAAAGCCCTATATCAGTTTACTTGACAGCTGTCAAAGCTCCTGTAACGGAATCGATGATAAAACCGTGTACAGCAATATCCGAAGGTATCAACGGATGGTTAAGGATTGACTCTACCGTACTCCTCACCGACTTCTCCGTATCTTCAAATCCATATAACCAAGACTCAAAATCAACTCCGCAAAAACGAATCATATCGATGGTTTCCTGCTTGATTCCTCTGGCCTTCATATTCTCTATCATCTTGGCGCTGCTCATGTGGCAAGCCCCGCAATCGGAATGTGCTATCACCATGACTTCCGTTACTCCCAATTCATAGATAGCGACCATCAAACTGCGGATAACGCTACCAAAAGGATGTGAAATAATGCCACCTGCATTTTTTATCATCTTTACATCACCATTCTTGATACCCAAAGCCGCCGGTAACAGTTCCGTCAAGCGGGTATCCATACAAGAAAGAATAGCTATTTTCTTATCGGGATATTTATTGGTTATGTACTTTTCATATCCCTTGTTTGTAACGAATTGCTTATTGTATTCAAGAATATCTTCTATCATAACTTCCTGAGGAATTAAAGTTCTATACTTACAAAAGTAGAAAATCTCTGCGAGACTCTATCATCTTTACAATGAAAAGTCGGAAAAAAACAATGCGCTTCCTATGAAGTGAGCGCATTGTTCTTTTAAACCTTTTATTTAATTTCTATCCGGGTTCCATCCGCTTGTACAGCATAAAAACCTGCACCTTCCAAATCAATGCCATCAGGAACGGCAAAATTGAAGAAGTTAGAGAAATAAAGTATCTTGCCATTCTTGCGTAATTCAAAAGCTACTGCCTCATCTCCATTAGCCACCGTGAAAGCACGACCGGAACGGCTACAGGTAATAGTTTTCGTTATCTTCACATTATTCTGGAACTGTGTATAATAGCCAACATCCCCCACCCGATAATTATCAATTCCCATATCTCCATTCTTTCGGTCTTCCAAGTAATAGAAAGCATGTTTAGGAGCAGGGAACTTCGCCATGTAATTCTTGGCAGTTTCTATCATAGGCTCTGATACACGGTAAGTCCACGTACCATATTGTTCTATCGTTTCATCCACCGGCTCGAAGAAACCCCACATTTCAAAAAATTCCGTCAGGTTTTCGTTGGCAGCCTTACTTGCCATCATGGCAAACTTCAATTGCCCTTCACCCGGATCACTCTCTGAAATACGGTTTTCTCGCAACAGTTTGAATAAGGTCTGCCAGAAGTTTTTCTTATAACCACAACGATGATAGTAGTTCCACAACTGCCAGTTCATACGCATATGTACTTCCGTATCCTCATTTTGGTGAGTAGCCGAACCCATGTTCCACCACGCCTGCTTATTGACGAAACGTGCGGTTGCCAGTGCACTCAATTCACTACCACGAGAACAATACTTACCTAACTTATAAAGAATATAGTTGGAGAACAGGTTGTTTGATGATTCGGTAGAACCCGGCCAGTTGATGGCACGCTGATGAATATGCCCTATTTCGTGTGCAGGTCCCCATGCATTGTCTTTTGCTGCCATCACATTATCCTTCTGTAAAATATTATTCAAATAGGTATATACGAAAGCAATACGATAGCTCGATGCCCACATATAACTTCCCTCTGGAGAAATGGCAAACAAATGGTTATTCACCTGCGAAGGACGTACATCTTCAATTCCCATCAGTTCCTGTTGCCACCCCACAATATCATCCCACAGGTTGATGGCAGACAGCATATCATAAGGTACGGCTTGCTTCATCTGTTCGCGGTGGAAAAAGAATATAATCCGTTCACCCCTCACGCAAAAATATTTATAAGTAGCTTTATCTATTAATTCCTTATATTTATCATTAGTCTTGTGACGTGCCAGATCAAAATATCCGCTCACCTGTCCGCTACCAAGCGGAATATGTATCTTAATGGGTTCCGCAACCGGATTTGCCGTATACATCATAAACAACATGCCTTTCTGAGAAAAGCCCACCTTGTTCACACCTTCTGTGAGGAAGCGCGTTTCTCCGCTGGCAGCAGTCTGCACATAGTTCTTCTGGCCGTCACTGGTATTTTCTTCACCGATACATTGGATAGAAATAGTCTGTCCATGCGTGTCGCCCACCAGTACTATTACCGAGTCTCCCGCATTCACATAAATGCCTGTAGGGTTATCCAGATTACTATATTGCTTAGTCATAAGTGTTTCCGCCCATTCTTCGACATTACTATAAGATTTATAGCTTTGTAAACGGAATTCTTTCTCCCATTCGTCATAAGTATTGTTCTTCAACTGTACGGCAATGTTGGCGAAATATCCCGGCAAGGCATTAATGGCATTGTCGGTAACATCGGTTCTCAGTTCACTGCAGGTAAGGTCAGTGAAGACCGTCAATAACTGTTTATCCAGCTTCTTATCGTTATTCTTTTGGTAAAATTCCATTTCACTGCAACTCACATAGTCGCCCAAACCGGATTTCACAGTAAACTTAATCTTGGTCACCTTCTGTAAAGTCTGCCCGAAATCCACACGGCTGGGCGCGTTCTGCATCTTGAAGTCAAATGAACCGAGAAGTTTGTAATCCGGTGCATCAGCTGTAGCAGTATAAATATCCAACTCTCCGAAATTACCGTTTCCGCTACGCGAATAATAAACAATATAATCTAAATCGGGGTTCTGATCGAAGAAATATTCCAATGTAACCGGGAAATTAGCACTAGTTCCCCAAGGAGAGTGATACATTATATGGTCCTCATTACCAATCTTTCCGTCAAAAGTATTCTCAATACCCTGTCCGTTCTGATGCTCACTGTCTTTGCCACCGGTAGGTACTATCTTCAAATCCCCCTCCAGTACCACATCATCCAAGCTCGAAGCCTTGGCATCCTGAGTCACCACACAAGTAGCCTTTATATTTTCGTCCTCGGAATAAGTATAGGTGAAAGTAGCTGTACGGGTAGTATAATCCGGATTGGCTTCTACCTGGTAAGTGTAATTTTTATCCGTCAAAGCACGTGTTATAGGCACTTCCTTTATCCATTCACTATTATCAGACTTATGTACAGTGTATTCTATGTTAGAAGTAATCGTGATAGAGAATGTACCACCTATAGCCGGTAGCTCGGCAGTCGGTGCGGTTTTGACCAATATAGCTGGTCCATAACCCAATTGACGTACCTTGATGGCATAGTTTCCCTCTACCGATGTCACGGTAACAGTAGCATTCCTTATATCCGGTTCCTCGCTTGCCTTCACAGCCAGCAAAATTTCCATATCACCCATATCAGAGGTACTTTTGGTCACAGGGCACCAGTCGGCATCGGACTTCACATCCCATAAACCACTTCCCAAATTGGTCTTTATGGGAATAACTACAGAAGAAGATTTCGCATCAAAATCCTGTTGGAGATACTCCTCGGCAATGGTAAAAAAAGGCTCTTCCCATTCTTCAGACTCACTGTTACTACACGCTGTAAGGGCAAATAGTACCCCGCAAAAGCAGAATATTGTTGAATAAAACAGCTTTATCATTATCAGGTATTAATTTAAAGTTAAAAAAAGAAAGAGAGAGGAATTATTTTCAAAATACTCCACTCTCCTCCACATGATTAATTTACTCCGGAATGCCTGTTTGAGGGGGACGGTACGTTACCTCCGTCCCCCGAAATAAAGGTTAGAAGATTTGTTTCAGTTATTAAGAGAGAGATAACATTCCGGTAAAGTTAGAGAACTCATCATTTTCCATAGATTTTCATTTCACCGCAGTTCCAGTAAGAACCAGTAAGGCAATTACCGGCTTTACTCTTCGTAACCGCAACACGAACATAAGTGAAAGATGTTCCTGAAGAGAATACTCCGGAAGCATACTCTTCGTCACCTTTCGTCAACGTTGAGGTCGCAGTACCTAATTTGGTCCATGTACTACCATCATTTCCTACATAAATATCGGTAGATACAGGTGCACCATTCGCATTTTCAAAGCGTGTCCAAAGGTTATAAGCAAAGTGATTGATGGCACTGTTCAGATGGAAGTCGATGTATTGTCCATAAACAGGATCAAAAACAGAACCAGAATAATTACCATGCCAATGTTTATTGGAAGCCCTACCATCAAACAAACCGGTCAAACCTGTACCGTCACCCTCGACTGTTGCATTAGAAGACAACATATCCAACGACAAGTTTATTTCATTCAATGAACTTCTCAGTACCGTATAATTTACACCTACAATGCATGTGGCACTTGCGGCATCTATCTCAAAGTTTTCATTGGAAATACTCTTGATACGTAATGGTAACGCCTGACGTCCCCAGGACAATTTAGATTTATCAATAGAGATATTGACTGTTGCCGAATTTGTACCGGCGGTAAATGCAGCCGCTTCTATTTTATAAGCTCCTTGTGTCAACATATTCAGACTCTCGGCATTATCTGTATTATATTGCGTCAATACATCTTCGTCTACTTCAACTACAAAATCAAAGTTCCACTGATTATTTATTGGCATTACAACTTTCTGTTGAATTGTAACAGTACCACTATTATCGGTGATATCCTCAGTCGCAATATACCCAGTATTTTCAAAACCGATAGTCGGTGTCAAAACCTTCACAACATGGAGAAAAGCATATTTCTTTTCCGCATTTATCGAATCGGGACTATTCACCAGTTCAAAAGGGATTACAAAGGTACTATTTTCATCCAGATAGTTTTCTACACTTTCCGGTGAAATAGACACATCTACCGTCTTATACAAATCGGATGTACCAAAGTTCAAATCGGATGTATCAATTGTATAACAATCTGCCGGAATCATCTTATAGTTAGTGCCTTCCGCAGCATTATAAGCTACCAATTCTGCATCGTCCATTACTTTGGCACTCACACTGGTAGTAGTTCCCAATTCGGAACCCGCTTTAACGACTGCCAACCGGTAATTTGTTTTTTCCCCTGTCTTATATAGAGTCATACTTATGGCACCACTATCCCTAAAGTAAAGAATTGTACTGAAATCACTCAGAAATTCATCTTTTCCATCCTCGCAGGCACTCTGTGTAAACAATAAAGACACAGCCAAGAGGAGATAATAACATATATATTTTTTCATATAAACTATTCGTTTATCGTTTGATTTAAATTCTTAAAATACCACTCCTATTACCATCCATAGTTTTGCGTAAGCAACTTATTACGGTCCAACTCTCTTTGTGAGAACGGATAGAGGTAATGATTCTTCTTGAACACACGGGTTTCAAAAACAGTACGTTCCCAGTAACCGTCCGGAGTTACAGAAGTATCACCTGCCGGCTGAGGAAAACTTGTATTCATGCCATACATAGGACCACCATCTGTTTCCTCGGCAATCATCCACGTACGAGTATCAAAGTAGCGATGGCTTTCAAAAGCAAGTTCCACACGGCGTTCCTTACGGCAAAGCTCTATCAATTCGTCAGCAGTGGCGTTGGGATAAATATCGGTAATAGGATCCAATCCGACACGGTCACGTAAGTCGGCCCATACTTCCAGTGCTTTGGCGCGATATCCATCGGGTAAGGCAACTCCTCTCTTCTCGCATTCAAACACGGCTTCTATGAAATTCAGATACATTTCCGCCAAACGGAATACAGGGAAAGTAACATTACCCCAAGTTCCGGAAGTAGAATTCAGTTTATGATCATAGAAACGGTTAATCAAATATCCACTCTTTGTAAAGTCGTGGCTCTTGTTTCCATTTCCACCTTTAGCAAAAGAAGTAACTGCCCAACCATCGGGATATGCCCATCCGGTACCACCAAAAAATACTGATACATAAAAGCGCGGCTCACGATCTTTATACATATTAGGCGCATTGATAGCAAAATCACCGTAAGCACTCCATCCATGCAAAGGATATGTCCAATCGCTTTTTTGTAATTCCGTTTCCGCATTGTACCCCGATTGCGGATCAACGATAGGAGTACCATCCGCCTCATACCCTGTGATGGGATAACGTCCGTTACTCATGGCGTAAGCATCCACTTGTTGTTGCGTAGGTCCAACTGCACCATAAGCGGTTCCCGGTACACTGGTCGGTGTTACATTTACCGCCAGATAGAAACGATTTTTATATCCATCCGTCCAAATCAGTTCATCATTCCAAAGCTCACCCAGTATACCGTTATAATTTTCATAAGGATCATTGTTTTTAGACCGGTACAGTTTATAGTTAGGCATATCTATCACCTTTTTAGCAGCTTTAGCCGCTTCGAGCCACTTGTTGGCATCGTAAGTTTGCGGGAAAAGGTTGACACCTGACAATTCCGGAAAATCGGCAGTCACCGGATTTTTCACACCGCTGTAAAGTGTGTTACCATTGAACAAATCACGGGCAGAATAAAGTAACAGACGGGAAATCACCGCATAACAAGTTCCTTTCGTAGCCAATCCATATTCAGCAGCTTCAAACTGTGTTTTCACAGCATCGCTCTCGGCACAAGCCGTCATTTCGCTTACTACATAATCCACACATTCATCCCAAGTGTTACGCGGGCGATATAAATCTTCCGTACTAGCCGTAAAGTCAAGCAATTCATCACCCAGCAAGAATACAGGTCCATAATCACGCATCATACAGAAATAATAGAAAGCGCGGGCAAATTTCGCCTGATAATAATACATGTCCAAATCCGCCTTGCTTGCCAAAGGATCGGAACAAGAATATACATTCTGCATGAAGATATTACATTCACGAATACCTTTATAATAACTGGCCATTTTATAATAAGGAACATTAGAAGCATTCCATGATCCAAAATTAATGTAACGATACTGGCGGTCATAAGCGATGGTACACTCATCCGAAGCTCCTAAATAAGGATCGTAGTCACCACAATACGTACTACGGGGTTGAGGTAAGAACGACATAGCGTTCAACCAATATTGCTTAACCGTATTTCTTGACTGCCATATCTTCTCAAAAGTCATTTTCTCATCTTCCTGCCTATCCAGAAAATCATCGCAAGAAGAAAGTATGAAGCTTCCGGCAGCGAAACATAAAAGCAAAAGGGATTTTATTTGAGTTTTCATAAAATTCTTATTTAATTAAAGTTTAGAAATTAGCATTGAACCCTACGGAGAATACACGATTGAGCGGATATCCCGAACCATCGGCATAATTTTTATTCTTTTCAGGATCCCACAGTTTGAACGGGCTGAATTCCAACAGATTGTTACCTGCCACATAAAAACGGAGTGCCTTAATGAAAGACTTTCCAAGTATACTCTTGGGCAAAGAATAACCTATTTCCAGACTCTTCAGACGCATGAACGAGCCGTCGCGTAACCACCAAGAAGAATCCTGGGAGTTATTGGAAGCACCCGGACCGCCACTACCGCCGCTAAGCCGTGGATAAATGGCATTGGCATTCTGTTCCGCCGTATTGGTAGACATCCATACTTTACCATATATATCTGAGTTCAAAGCCCCACGTTCAGCATTACCTGACGAGAACGGACTACGGATAGACGAACCGTTCAAATAGAAGCTGGTACGAGCCACTCCCTGGAAGAACACATTAAAGTCCCAGCCTTTCCACTGGGCTGTTGCACCAAAGCCATAAGTAATTTCCGGTAAATTAGTATACCCCAAAGCTACTTTATCCAAATCATCGATTTTACCGTCACCATTTGTATCCTGATACTTAATATCACCCACGCGATATTCACCGTAATTCTGAACAGGGCTGTTGGCAATTTCTTCTTCACTTTCAAATAATCCAAGAGCTACCAAACCGAAAGGTTGAAGATAACCGTCTGAACCGAAAGGCTTACCTATTTTATTTTGGTATTTATATTCCCAATCGGGCTCGTCGTTATTCTTTAATTTGTTACGATTAAAGGTAAAGTTTCCACGGGCAGTAACCAATACGTCTTTAATCTGATGGGTATACTCAATGCTGGCATCAAATCCTTGATTTAATGTCTCTCCCACATTAACGTAAGGAACAGTAGATATACCTACAATGGCAGGTAATCCGGCACGTTGCAAGAAGATACCGACACGTTCTTCACGGAAATAATCGGCCTGTACTTTCACCTTGTTAAATAAGGAAAATTCAACACCGGCATTCAGTTTCTTGGCTTCTTCCCAAGAGACTGTCAGATTTTCCACCTCACCGGTAATAAGGCTGCTACCACCATTACCACCGGTATTACCATAGTTCCAACTACCTCCGGCCACAATACTCGACTCATAAGCCCATCTTCTGTTACCCCCGATATTATCGTTACCTACCTTTCCGTAAGAACCTTTCAGCTTCAACATATCCACTACCTTAGTGACGGGTTCAAACCATTTTTCATTGGAAACCATCCACCCCAAAGCAAATGCCGGGAAAAAGCCGAAACGATGACCACGGGCAAAGTTTTCAGAACCATTGTAACCCATATTCACTTCTGCAAAATAAGTATCGCGGAAGGCATAAGTAAGACGACCTGCTATACCTTGGTTCTTATAAGGTAATGCGGCATCGCTACTACCGGCCTGAGTTTTTGTATGGATTTTATGATTGTAAAGAAACAAAGCTCCCACACGGTGCACGTCATTGAACAGACGGTTATAGTTCAACGAACCCTCTACGTAACGTGTCATGGTTCCATCACGTCCTATACCGAAAGCCAGATCTTCGCTACCGGTGTGTACAGGCACAGGTACTCCGTCCAACTCGTCATATTTCAGACTACCGTCTTCATTACGCCCACGGGCATGATAGTAAGAGGAAGTCTTTGAGCGGCGTTGTATCGTTGTATTCCAAGCATCCCAAGAGAATTTAATATTGGCGGTCAATCCCTCCAGCGGTTTCCACAATGCACCCAAATCCTGAGTGACTCCGATAAGAGACTGTGCAGAGTTCCAGAACTGTTCGCGATATCCGGAATGCACCAGCATATTCCAAGGATTGTAACCGGAATCGGTAGAAGGACCGGAAAGTCTACCATCGGAATATTCCACCGGATAGGCATTCGGTGAAGTCAGGAATGTGTATGACCAAATATCATTATCATTATCGCCAAAGCCGGGGCCGAATGACTTCTCATAGATATTCGCCAGATTAAAATTCACCACTGTGCTTTTTGTCAAATTCAAATCTACATTTGCACGGAAGTTGAATTTATTATAACGGATAGAAGAATCGTAACCATAAATATTTCCGGCATTCTTGAAAATAGAACTTTCGTTGTAGAACGAACCGGAGATATAATACTTCACAATGTCGCTACCACCTGTAATATTCAATTTTACATTCTGATTGGCAGCCGTATTCTTGAACAAAGCATCAAACCAGTCTACATTAGGATAGAGATCCGGATCACTTCCATCACGATATTTCTGTATTTCAGCCTGGGTATAATACTCTTTTCCGTAAGCCTCGTTATAAAGTTCAGCCCATTCTGCGGAACCCATCATTTGAGGTTTCTTGGTAGGCTGGGTAAAGCCGAATTCAGTACGCACATTAATCTGCGGTTTACCTACGGTACCTTTTTTGGTAGTAATCAATATAACGCCATTAGCACCGCGTACACCATATACAGCCGAAGCCGAAGCATCTTTCAGAATGGAGAAAGCAGCGATATCATCGGTATCCACCAAGTCAAGGTCACGTTCAATACCGTCTACCAGAACCAGAGGAGTGGTGGTTCCCGTGAAGGAAGATACACCTCGGATATAGAAATCGGCAGCACTGTTCTTGCCCGGTTCTCCCGAACGGCTCATAGAAACAATACCCGAAAGCTGTCCCGCCAGCGCATTTGAAATAGACGACCCCGGCACAGTCAACTTACTAACATCCAAAGTAGAGATAGCACCTACCACACTCTCTTTCTTTTGGCTACCATAACCAACGACCACAACTTCATCCAGCACTTCCGTATCAGGCATCAGCGTAATGTTTATTTGCTTTTGATTATTAACAGCCACTTCTTGCTTCTTATATCCGATATAAGAAAACTCCAATACGCCTCCTATACCTTCTATAGTAATACTATACTTACCGTTTATATCCGTAATAGCACCTGTAGTACTATTTTTCAGATAAACAGTTGCTCCAATAGCCGGTTCATTAGTATCACCAGTAATTACCGTACCGGTAATGGTCTGTTTCTTTTGCTGTTGCACTACCTCCACAGCATCCTTATCTGTCACATTAGCAAGGACAGTGACAGGCGTAAAGAAAGAAAGGAGTAAAAATGTCATCAAAGCCTTTGGCCTTGAGCATCGTTGTCCACAAACAATTCGTAAATTCATTTTAGGTCTGTTACATTAAATTAAACACATGTTTTAAGAAAAGATTTATTTTTCACAGTAAGAAAGCTCTTCATTCCATAAAATAATCATCTCAAGGAAAGAAAAGAATTTAAGTTCTCTTGGAACTTATGAACTTA
>NZ_QSTJ01000019.1:0-1231 GCF_003438665.1 Bacteroides sp. OM08-11 | reverse complement strand
CCACAATATAGCGTACATCATCTTCTGTCACCATCGGACCACTCGGTAGACACAATCCCTGTTTAAACAGCCGTTCACTGACCCCATTCGTATAGGCAGGACAATTCTTATATACAGGTTGTTTATGCATAGGCTTCCAAAGAGGACGGCTTTCAATACCTGCTGAGTCAAGCCATACACGCATAGCTTCCACATTCCGATTGGGTTCACAAGCCGTATGAGCGGAAGAAGCCTCATGGGTCACACCGGAAGCGCCCCCCACGGCACCCTGTACCTTTTCTGAGTACGCACATTCCTCACCCGTCACATGCAGATGTTCAGCCAACAATACAGTGTTCAGCCAATAGTTACTGTCATAATCCGCAGAAGGATTTACATGCAACGTAATACCTTCCACATCCTTCAATAACTCCCGATAAAGCGAGCAAACCATCTTATGATGCCTGATATGATCATCCGCCACAGTCATCTGGCCACGACCGATACCCGCACAAATATTACTCAACCGATAGTTATAACCTATCTTCTCATGCTGATAATAAGGATAAGCCTCACGAGCCTGTGTGGCATAGAACATGATCTCCTTCTTACTCTCCGCATCAGGACAAATCAAAGCACCACCACCACTGGTCGTTATCATCTTATTACCATTGAAAGACAGTACACCATATTTACCCAATGTACCACAAACCCTTCCTTTGTACCGACTACCGAAACCTTCCGCAGCATCCTCAATCACCGGAATATCATACTTTCCGGCAACAGCCATGATTTCATCCAACTTAGCAGGCATACCATATAGATAAACCGGTACAATCGCCTTCGGTTTTTTACCCGTTTTAGCAATACGGTCGGCTATCGCCCTCTCAAGCAGTTGAGGATCCATATTCCATGTATCCTCTTCAGAATCTACAAATACAGGAGTAGCACCAAGATAAGTCACAGGATGTGAAGAAGCACAGAACGTAAAGCTCTGTACCATCACCTCGTCCCCAGTACCTACACCACATGCCAAAAATGCCAAATGTACGGCAGCCGTACCGGCAGACAAAGCCACTACATGCTTGTTTCCACCTACAAAAGCTTCCAAATCCTGTTCGAAACCGTTTACGTTCGGACCGAGTGGAACCACCCAGTTCGTGTCGAAGGCTTCGCGTATGAAGTCCTGCTCCTTGCCACTCATGTGAGCGAGGCAAAGATAAATTCGTTTGTCCATAAAATATATGTGATT
>NZ_QSTJ01000018.1:0-1336 GCF_003438665.1 Bacteroides sp. OM08-11 | reverse complement strand
TTATATTTATCAATAAGATTGACCGTGCCGGTGTGAATTTGGAGCGTTTGTATATGGATATAAAAACAAATCTGTCGCAAGATGTCCTGTTTATGCAAACTGTTGTCGATGGATCGGTTTATCCGGTTTGCTCCCAAACATATATAAAGGAAGAATACAAAGAATTTGTATGCAACCATGACGACGATATATTAGAACGATATTTGGCGGATAGCGAAATTTCACCGGCTGATTATTGGAATACGATAATCGCTCTTGTGGCAAAAGCCAAAGTCTATCCGGTGCTACATGGATCAGCAATGTTCAATATCGGTATCAATGAGTTGTTGGACGCCATTTCTTCTTTTATACTTCCTCCGGCATCAGTCTCAAACAGACTTTCAGCTTATCTCTATAAGATAGAGCATGACCCCAAAGGGCATAAAAGAAGTTTTCTTAAAATAATTGACGGAAGTCTGAGACTTCGAGACGTTGTAAGAATCAACGATTCGGAAAAATTCATCAAGATTAAAAATCTAAAGACTATTTATCAGGGCAGAGAGATAAATGTTGATGAAGTGGGTGCCAATGATATCGCGATTGTAGAAGATATAGAAGATTTTCGAATCGGAGATTATTTAGGTGCTAAACCTTGTTTGATTCAAGGATTATCTCATCAGCATCCCGCTCTCAAATCCTCCGTCCGGCCAAATAAGCCCGAAGAGAGAAGCAAGGTGATATCCGCTCTGAATACATTGTGGATTGAAGACCCGTCTTTGTCCTTTTCCATAAACTCATATAGTGATGAATTGGAAATCTCGTTATATGGTTTGACCCAAAAGGAAATCATACAGACATTGCTGGAAGAACGATTTTCCGTAAAGGTCCATTTTGATGAGATCAAGACTATCTACAAAGAACGACCTATAAAAAAGGTCAATAAGATTATTCAGATCGAAGTACCACCCAACCCTTACTGGGCCACAATAGGGCTGACTCTTGAACCCTTACCGTTAGGGGCAGGGTTGCAAATCGAAAGTGACATCTCCTATGGTTATCTGAACCATTCTTTTCAAAATGCCGTTTTTGAAGGGATTCGTATGTCTTGCCAATCTGGTTTACATGGATGGGAAGTGACAGATCTGAAAGTAACTTTTACTCAAGCCGAGTATTATAGCCCGGTAAGTACACCTGCTGATTTCAGACAGCTGACCCCTTATGTCTTCAGGCTGGCTTTGCAACAGTCAGGTGTGGACATTCTCGAACCGATGCTCTGTTTTGAGTTGCAGATACCCCAAGTAGCGAGTTCCAAAGCTATTACAGATTTGCAAAAACTGATGTCTGAGATTGAAGACAT
>NZ_QSTJ01000017.1:0-1336 GCF_003438665.1 Bacteroides sp. OM08-11 | reverse complement strand
TTATATTTATCAATAAGATTGACCGTGCCGGTGTGAATTTGGAGCGTTTGTATCTGGATATAAAAACAAATCTGTCGCAAGATGTCCTGTGTATGCAAACTGTTGTCGATGGATCGGTTTATCCAGTTTGCTCCCAAACATATATAAAGGAAGAATACAAAGAATTTGTATGCGACCATGACGACAACATATTGGAACGATATTTGGCGGATAGCGAAATTTCACCGGCTGATTATTGGAATACGATAATCGCTCTTGTGGCAAAAGCCAAAGTCTATCCGGTACTACATGGATCAGCAATGTTCAATATCGGTATCAATGAGTTGTTGGACGCCATCTCTTCTTTTATACTTCCTCCGGCATCGGTCTCAAACAGACTATCAGCTTATCTCTATAAGATAGAGCATGACCCCAAAGGACATAAAAGAAGTTTTCTAAAAATAATTGACGGAAGTCTGAGACTTCGAGACGTTGTAAGAATCAATGATTCGGAAAAATTCATCAAGATTAAAAATCTAAAAACTATTTATCAGGGCAGAGAGATAAATGTTGATGAAGTGGGTGCCAATGATATCGCGATTGTAGAAGATATAGAAGATTTTCGAATCGGAGATTATTTAGGTGCTAAACCTTGTTTGATTCAAGGATTATCTCATCAGCATCCCGCTCTCAAATCCTCCGTCCGGCCAAATAAGCCCGAAGAGAGAAGCAAGGTGATATCCGCTCTGAATACATTGTGGATTGAAGACCCGTCTTTGTCCTTTTCCATAAACTCATATAGTGATGAATTGGAAATCTCGTTATATGGTTTGACCCAAAAGGAAATCATACAGACATTGCTGGAAGAACGATTTTCCGTAAAGGTCCATTTTGATGAGATCAAGACTATCTACAAAGAACGACCTGTAAAAAAGGTCAATAAGATTATTCAGATCGAAGTGCCACCCAACCCTTATTGGGCCACAATAGGGCTGACGCTTGAACCCTTGCCGTTAGGGACAGGGTTGCAAATCGAAAGTGACATCTCCTATGGTTATCTGAACCATTCTTTTCAAAATGCCGTTTTTGAAGGGATTCGTATGTCTTGCCAATCTGGTTTACATGGATGGGAAGTGACAGATCTGAAAGTAACTTTTACTCAAGCCGAGTATTATAGCCCGGTAAGTACACCTGCTGATTTCAGACAGCTGACCCCTTATGTCTTCAGGCTGGCCTTGCAACAGTCAGGTGTGGACATTCTCGAACCGATGCTCTATTTTGAGTTGCAGATACCCCAAGCGGCAAGTTCCAAAGCTATTACAGATTTGCAAAAACTGATGTCTGAGATTGAAGACAT
>NZ_QSTJ01000016.1:0-2544 GCF_003438665.1 Bacteroides sp. OM08-11 | reverse complement strand
GGTGTTTTTTAAACGTTCGTATAAAAAACACTTTTTTAGCCTTGTATGTAAAACGGGGAAAAAGAATGAAAAGAAGGAATATTACTCTGAAATCAAATAAGACATGAGACTCTGAAAATGAAAGGATTAACTTCCATGTCCTTGAAATACAAAAATATTTTTTATCAAACATTTTGCCAGTATAAAAATCACTCTTATCTTTGTGTACATCAAACGAACGTTTAAAAAACATCCGTTTGTATTCAATTCATTCGTTTTCAGATAGATACGGTATATGTAGTAACATTCCGGTTTGAAAGATAAAACTGTCTCTTTCAAACCGCGAAGCGTACCCGTTCCTGAGGTCCTCATTCCCAAAGCACTTCCTCAAGTGATTGAAAGTCAAAGATATTGGTTTGCCGCCCGTACACGTGACAAGCAAGAATTCGCTGTCCGCAGGATTCTGGAAAGCCTGAAAGCGGAAGAAGGTATGGATATTGAATTCTATCTTCCCACAAGGACTGTGGTCACCCAACTGAAGTACCGCAGGAAGAGAAGTGAGGTCCCTGTCGTCCGGAACTTGATATTTGTCCGTGCCACCAAAAAGACAGCCTGCGACATACCCAATGTCTACGGGGTCCCCCTTTTCTATATGCGCGACCTTTCCACCCGTTCCCTTCTGGTCGTCCCCGAGAAGCAGATGGAGGACTTCATGTTCGTCATGGACCTGAGTCCCGATGGTATCAGCTTCGACAACGTAGCATTGTCTGCGGGCCATAAGGTCAGGGTCGTCAAGGGCGACTTCTGCGGTATTGAGGGGGAAACCACCACCCGTTCCAACAAGACTTACGTGGTCATCCGTATCAAGGATATCCTGACCGCTACCATCAAAGTGCCCAGGTCCTATCTGAAAATAATAGAGTAACATTTTAATCTTATCATATTCACATTCAATGAATAATCTACTTTCCCGTACTCATGAGCTCCAGCGGCTGGCCCATGAGCTGATGTATCTTGGCATGGATGGCTCCCCCGTCTATTCGGACGACTTTTGCCGTTTGAATAAGGAAGTCCTCGTCCGTTGCGACTCCCTTTTCCCGGAAAAAGGTTCTGACATTATCGAAGAGGCCGACCTGTGCCTGGCCCTCCTGATGGGTTATAATGCCACGATCTACGACTATGGCGACAAGGAGGAGAAGAAGCAGGCTGTCCTGGATCGTATCTGCAATATCCTGGCCCCCCTTGCCCCTTCCTTGCTGAAAGTACGCCTGCTGTCTTACTGCTACGGCGAGGTTTACGAGGAGTCCATGCTCCTGGAAGCCCGTTCAATCATAGGGAGCTGGCAGGGAAGCCCCCTTACCCCCGCACAGAGGGAGATCATTGAAGAGCTGCAGAATATCGAGGATAACCAATATCCTTTTGAAATACTCGAAGACTGAACCATTAACCTTTAAACCCCAAGTTCCGTTGTTCATACTGTATCTTATACTTGCCTTTGTCATATCGGTATTCATCGCCCGCATGCTTATCCCGCGCATCCTGCTCATCTCGATGCGCAAGAAGCTTTTCGACATCCCGGATTCCCGCAAGGTCCACAACAAGGCCATCCCCCGGCTGGGCGGCGTCTCTTTCTTCCCCACGGTGCTGTTCACCTTCTGCTTTATCTACGCGGTAAGGCTGCTGGAGGGCGACGGGGTGGCTTCCGTATATGCCGGCCACCTGCTTCCCGAACTGTTGCTCTTTGCCTGCGGGATGACTTTGCTCTACCTTACCGGCATCGCCGACGACCTGGTGGGCGTGCGTTATCGCCAGAAACTGGCCATACAGGTTATCTGCGCCTCCTTCTTCCCGCTTTCCGGCTTGTGGCTCAACAATCTATACGGCCTGTTCGGCATCCATGCGTTGGACCCCTGCATCGGCATGCCGTTCACCGTCCTCTCCATAGTTTTCATCACCAATGCCATCAACCTGATAGACGGCATTGACGGGCTTGCCTCCGGCTTGAGCAGCGTTTCCCTGCTCATCTTCACTTTTCTCTTCATCGACAAGGGCCTGTGGAGCTATGCCATGCTTTCCGTCGCCACTTTCGGTGTCCTTGTCCCGTTCTTCTATTACAACGTGTTCGGCAGCGCCGAGCGTTCCCGGAAGATTTTCATGGGGGACACCGGCAGCCTTACCTTGGGTTATACGCTGAGTTTCCTTGCCATCAAATACAGCCAGGTCAATCCGGATGTCACCTCTTATACCGAAGGCGCTTTTGTCATAGCCTTCAGTACCTTGATCATTCCCGCCTTCGATGTTGTCCGGGTAGTCATGGTACGTGCACGCGAAGGCAGGAACCCTTTTGAACCGGACAAGAACCACATCCACCATAAACTCCTTGCCATCGGGCTGTCCCCGCGGAAGGCCATGCTCGCACTGCTGTGCATGTCCTGCGCGTTCAGTGCGGTCAACATCCTGTTGATGCCCTATGTCAATAACACGGTGATGCTGGTTGCGGACATAATGGTATGGGTAGGACTGAACTTGTGGTGGGATTATATAAGGGACAAACACAAGAAAAAG
>NZ_QSTJ01000015.1:0-2830 GCF_003438665.1 Bacteroides sp. OM08-11 | reverse complement strand
CCGCCCCCAAAGGGGGAGCGACCAAACGGCAGCTTCACTCAATGGAGTGTTACAGTTCATCAAAACCAAGTGATAACTGTCGTTTCTCTGCTTCTTCTTTCTTTTGGGCAGCTAAAGTCTTTTTCCGAACGTATGTTTTTGTAAATGAAACCCTATCCCCATTAAAGACAATCAACGGATTAATGAACCAATTATATTCGTTTGGACCTCTTGCTATGATTTCACTTTGTACGAGCTCTGCCAATCCTTTGTATATGGCTTTGTCTGATTTGTATTGGGTGTATTCTAAGCATTTTCGCCTATCGAAAATTATCATATCATTCTTAGGCTTCATGCAAGTTAGAATATACCCGAAAACCCGAATAGCTGATTGTGATAGATTGAAAAAAGCGGCAAAATTCGCAAGGTATAGTTTTGCAAATTGCTCTTCATCTACTTCTATTTGTCGGATAAACGAGGTTTTGAATACTTCTCCTGTATCTGTATCAGCAACAGCAACTACAGCTTTTTTATCACTTCCCGTACTACTTTTGTATTTCTTAACAACGTGATTTTCAATCCCTTCAATTGCTTGTTTCATAAAGGGGTTTTCTTCGTTTTTTTGAAAATCGGTTAATTTGAGTACTTTCTTATTTTCCATAAACATTCTATTTAGGCAAATTTGACTTTCTATATATCGGTGAAAAAGTATAATTTGATTTTCCACAAAGGAATATTTAAATTTCCATTAATACAATAAAAAAGCAAAATATATTTTCCTTTTTAACATCTAATAGGAAAGAGTGACTTTCTAATATGGAAAATCAGATTTTCCAATATGGAAAATACCCTATATTGAGTATCAACTACTTAACTTATTCTATTTCTTAAGTTCTTATTATACCCTAAAAACGGCATATAATCAACTACTTAAAAAATCATCGGTCGGGGAGCGCCCAGCGGCAAGGGGCGGGACCACCCGTCCCGACGAGCGCCCACACCATAAACTTTTTTTCGAATAAGCACACAACCGTTTTTCGAACCCTGCAAAATTTCTTCCGAACCCGAACGGCGTAACACTCCATTGAGTGAAGCTGCCGTTTGGTCGCTCCCCCTTTGGGGGCGGGGGGGGTTACATACCCATGCCGAAACCTCTGCTTCTGGTGATTTGCTTGAGTAGGTCTTTCCCCTCTTCCATAGCTTTTGATATGTTTGGGAAATGATGCCTTAAAGCCTCCAGTTGTTCGGAATTGAACAAGTCTTTCATCTTACCAAGTTCTTTTTTCAATTCCTTGGTTTCGGTCTTTAGTTCTTGGTTCTCCGTTCTTAGTCGGTTACTGGTTGTCCTTGCATTGTCCATTTGCTGTCTATAATACTCCTTGTCGTTCTCGGCTTTGAATACCTTTGTGCCGTTTCGCTCTTTTTCAAGTATAGCCTTTCCCAGTCTATCGGATAGCTGTTCATTTTCCCCCTCTAAAGCCTTTATTTTGGCTTTTAAGGCATCTTTTTCCCTATCGTTAACCGTTTTCCCTATCAAGCCGTAAAACTTCTCTGAAGCCTTAGAAATGAGTTTTTGGACGTTTTTCTTTGTTTCAATGGAACGTAGTTCTTTCTGAAGCTGAAGAAGCTGGTTTTGCACGTCCTTGTGCTTGTCTAACGCACTGGATATATCGTTGGATAGTTCCTGAAGCTGTTCTTTCGCACATTCGGTCTTGTACTGCATAGCCGATAAGTGTTTGCGATCAGAAGAAACACCACGTTCCATGCCCAGTGCTTCAGATGCTATGGTTTGGAGTTCTGCCATGTCATCACGCGATAAACGCACACTCTTCCCGTTCGGCTGCGTCCAATCGAAAACTACATGGGCGTGAAGGTTAGGTGTCCATTGCTTTGCGTTCATGTATCCTTCGTCCTTGTGTATATGGATTTGAAACGCTTCAATACCGAAACGTTCCTTGCAGACCGCAGCGAATTGCTGGAGTTCCTGCATGGTGGTTTCTTGCTTGATTACTATTACCCCCTCCCGTATGGGTGCTGCTTTAGTCTGCATCTTCTGCCCAACCGTATCGAAATATCTCTGTTTCGCACTCTCCAGCCGATGGGAGATGCTATCTCCAACCCAGCTTTCATTCAAATGACTAAGTTCCGGACGAACATAGTCCAACTCTTTTTCCCTAAAGTTGTGAATCTCGCTCCCCGGCTTCACTGCTTGTACATGAATACTTGTTGCTCCCATAAGTTAACATTTTTGTGACAATCGATAACAGCCGGTGACAGCCGGCTGACAGGGGGTTAAGGGGGCTTGTCCCCTTACACACGTACCCTTTAGGGTGCTAGTGTGCTATCACCATACTGCATAGGTGCGAAGTTAGTGAATGTTTTGTAAATGCACAAATAAAGGGGAAAACATTTGGATTTGCGACAATAAAGTACTACCTTTGTTGCTGACCAAACGGTAGCTGACCGATACGGGAGAGTTACCAAAATACAAGCCGCTGGAGTTAATTGACGGACATCCGACATCCCCAGCGGCTTTATTTTTGCCTATCTGCTTCGTCTAGGCATACCAGTACCTCTACTAAAAATGTACTTCAAAGATACTTATTTTCTACCGACTTGATAGTTTTTACCCCATATTCTTGGACATTTTTCCCCCATGAGGTTATCTTTGTAGGGTGAAAGAGAAACCCATAAACGGGGATAGATTGAATGCTGGGAAGCATAAACAATCGGGGTAAGGTTAGCGAACCTTGCCTTTCATCCCCCATTATAACTTTACATAGAGGAACTTTATCTATCCCCCCCCGCCCCCAAAGGGGGAGCGACCAAACGGCAGCTTCACTCAATGGAG
>NZ_QSTJ01000014.1:0-9138 GCF_003438665.1 Bacteroides sp. OM08-11 | reverse complement strand
TTTTTTTTTTTCTCGTTTTATATATTTTATTTTGTGGAAAATATTCGGCGTATGGCAAAGAAAGACCAAAAGAAACGAGATATTATCTTATCTCAAGATAATGCACTCACAACTGCCCGTTATAAGTTCGACCTTATCGAAAAGCGTGCGTTATATTGCATCATTCGCAATATACGGGCAAACTATATCGAACAAGAGGACGGACAAAGAACTTTGTTTGAAAATCTTATAATCACAATCAAAGAGGAAGAACTTCAAAAATGTGGTGATAATACTAAAATGAAGAATATCTATGATGCGCTAAAGCGGCTTAGAAATCGTGATATAGAGATTAATAACGAAAAGATGTGGCTGAGTATCGGTTTTGTCAATTACGTTAAGCATATCAAAAATAAATCATATTTTGAAGTGGAAGTATCCAAAGAGGTACTACCCTATTACGTGGAACTCGCCCAAAACTTCACGAGTTACTCCATGACAGTAGCAATCGCACTCAAAAGCACATTTACCCAACGTTTCTATGAACTATGCTGCCAATATCAAAATAAAGGTTTCTTTTTCTATGCTGTCAATGAGCTACGGGAAATGTTCATGTTGGAAAACAAATATCCACGTTCTTTCGATTTTAAAAAATGGGTACTTGAAACGCCAGCTAAAGAATTAAAAAACCTATATGATGCCGGACAATGTGATTTATACTTCGATTTCGACATAAGGGAAAAGAAAGGTAAAGAAGCACTCTCTTATAACTTTTTCATACACAGCCGTCAAACCGAACAACAAAAGCTATTGGAATACGAAAGTGCCAAACAAGCGATCATCTACATAACAACCACTATTTCGAGATTCTCTAAAAGTGACAAAGGATATGTTAAACGTGTAGTGAACGCTGTACAGTTACACCCGGAAATAGCCGTACAGGTGGCGCAAAAAATACAAAAGAAGTTTGAGCAATATATAGACAAGCCAGCCAAACAAATAGGAGCTATCATCCGGGTTTGCTTAATGGAAGATTTTGGTATAGAATAAAAAACATACAAGTATGAAAACAGGTGATAAAGTTATCGTGCCAGCCGAAATTAACGGCTATGGCAGGGATTTACAGGCAATGGTTACAGAGATAGAGAAGTTTGCTGGGACAATATTCGTAACAGTGGTATTCACCGAACCATGTCCGGAAGCCTACGGAAGAAAAGGAGGCGTTTACCATGACTTCCAGCTAATAACAGAGTGATTTATTTTGCTATAATCGCAATAAATTGCTATAACACATGTAATAAATTGCAATAATAAAACTTATAACTACCTTTGTAACAAAATATAGCATTTACAGCAATGGAAAAAGGACAGGAAAGCAAGCAAAAGAGGAAAACACCGCTTACCACCATAGCGATAAGCCAAGAGTACGCCCAAAAATTAGACGAGTATTTAAACGGTACGGGTATAACTCGCAAAGAATTTGTCGAGTTGTCCGTTGATTATTTCCAAAGAACTGGATTCGACCTTCGAGGTGAAGCATTTGACCTCTCCCCATTAGAAAAGGTTGCCGGGCGGCTGGAACAATCTGCAAAGATCATGGAACAGCACAACGAGGGAACAGAAGCGGTACGCCAGCTATTGCTAGCAGTCCGGGAACAGACCGCTAAACAGCTTCCGGCACCAGAACTGATTGCCCATGCTGCCGAAGAAAAAGCAAAGGCAGAAGCCAAAAACGAAGAACAAGAAAGGGAGATTACCCGGTTACGCTCTGAGAACTCTGCTTTGCTAGAATATAAGAAAAAGGCACATCGAGAACTGTGTCGGGTACGTGACGAACAAAAAATTTTCGGAAAAATACATGTAAAAACTGAGTTGTAATCAAACCTATTGATAATACTATGAAAAAACAATCTATATATTTTTTAGTTATCATCATTTTGTTAGTACAGACATCTTGCCAACAAAACAATGAGGAAGAAGACTTTTTTAATAATCAAATAACACTCTTAGAAAATAATCCTCGATTATATCTTTCTAAAATTGATTCAACCCAAGTCACTAATCTTAATAACTCAAAAGAAGCAACTCATTTCTTATTAGTTTCATTAGCCAACTACTATGTAAATAATTACTACCCACCCAAAGAAGTATTACAAAAAAGTATTCATATTTTCACAAAAAAGAAACTAATTCAACAACAACTTGAATCCCTTTTGTTTCTTGCCAAAACATACAAAAAAGAAAAAAACTTAAAAATGGAGGTGCAAGCTATAGAAAAAGCTATAGATATAGCAAGCCAAATAGAGGATAAAGAATGGCTATGTTGTCTATATGGCTATCTAGGAGATATGTATATCCGCAAATACAACATGTTGAAATTTATCAAATATCAAACATTAGCTAACCAGTGTATTGAAGATATTGCATTTAGGGATATGGATATATCAACTCAAGTACAAACGGCAAAAAGTTTTTTATATATAGGAAATCATAAAAAGTCCTACGAGCTATTGAATTTAATAGAAAGCTCCATTGATAAAAACAACATTTATTATAATGAGATAAAATGCCTACAAGGTATTACGCTATTTAAGACTAAACAATGGGCACTATGTATCGAAAAATTACAGGAAGCTATAATATTAAGCCAAACAGATGATTTTTTGTTTGTCTGCCATTCTATACTAACTTATTGCTATTACTCCATAAATGATTTAGCAAATGCTAATAAACATAGAAAATTAGCTATAGAATATGATACAGATTCGGAAACCAATTTTGCTGAAATAGAATTTTATAAACTGTGTGCAGAATTTGCTAGAGAAAATAATTATATAGACAATCAAATTGATTGCCTGTATAAGGCAATAGAACGATATGAAATTCTTCTAAGGAACTTGAATGGAAGTTCTTTAGATGAAGCTATTCAAGCATATACTCACTTTTGCGATAAAAAAAATTATGAAAAGAAATTATCTACATACAAATATGCTGCTTTAAGTTCTCTTTTTATAGCAAGCATAGGGCTATTAATCTACATCAATAAAAAAAGAAAACAAGCTTACCAAATTGTGGCTCTTCACCAACAAATAGAAACATTGGAAGGCTTAAATAATATAAAAGATGAAGCAAAAATGTTCATCTTACGTGATTTTGAAATAGCCAAACAAATTGCAATGTTGAGATATACGCAAAAAGAACAAAGTGCTAAATTTATAAAAGAATTAAACAGATTCAATATTACACAAAATAATTCTTTACTAACTACGCAATGGGACAATTTTTATAAACACATTGATTTATCTTTTGATAATTTTTATACACTGCTGAAAGATAACTTTTCAGATCTAAATGAAAAAGAACTACAACTTTGCTGTATGATGGTTGCAGGGTTCAAGACAGAAGAAATTGCAGCTATATGGATGCAAAGTATTTTTTCTGTACACAAATATAAAACCAATATCCGAAAGAAACTTAAAACTCCTGAAGGTGCTAATATAATAGCTTTTTTAAGGTCTGCTCCTCCATTCCAATGACAGCTTATACTTTTACAATCTTTTTTTTGTGATGCACCTTAACTATCAAATAGTTATATATTAAGTTTACAAATTCACAAAAAAGCTTACAAATGGCGATTTGAAGTATTAAGTCTAACTTTGCAACGTTCAAAATCAATAAATTATATGATAAAAAAAGGTTTTTTACTTGCATTGTTTGCTATAGGTGTTTTTGCAAATATATTCGCACAGGACACCTTATCTTTCAAAAAGACGAGAGATAAAAATATCTATATAGAGTTTTTAGGAGCTTCTAACCTTATTGGAGTTTCTTTCGATTCAAGATTTACTCCTATATCCCCATGGGGATATAGGATTGGTATTTCTTATTTTCAAGGAGGGGATTCTTTTATTAAAGCATCTAACTCTAATAGAGGGCTATTTTTCCCTATTGAAGTTAACTTCCTCACCTCTGGAAATAAGCACAAATTAGAACTTGGATTAGGTTCTAATCTTGGAATATATAACGAACACATTTCTTTTATAGAAGAATCAAAGGAACAATATGAAACAATAAGTTCCACTTCCAATACAACATTTGGATATTATTTCTTTTCTAATATAGGTTACCGTTACATATCAACTAAAGGTTTTCTATTTAGAATAGGATTAAGCCCTTCTTTTAGTTTTAATGATAAACACGGTATAACAAAAGAACCATTTATTTACCCTTATATTAGTTTTGGATATTCATTTTAATAAATTCACATATATGAAAAAAATCAGTTATATCATCTGTTTAACAGCTATTTTGTGTTCATGTAACAATGAACTTCCTATTGAAAATGTACAAGAGCTACAGACTCCTAAATCAAAAGAAGATTCAGAAATTCTTAGTTTTAAAAATTCAGAAGAGTTCTTATCAACAATAGAAAACTTCGACTTGGATAATCCTATTTTAACAAGAGCAAGTTCATCTTTTGTTTCTGCGGAAAATATCTATGAACAGGAAAACAATGAAAATGCAGATAATGAATATATTGGTTTTCTTATTCCTGATGAAAAATATAGAAATTTTTTCAATAAAGATCTAGAAATAATTATCAATGATACTCTTTACAAAGCAACTAAATATGGTACACTATTTACTCATATTTCAAATAAATCAGAATTAATCAAATCTTTAGAAAATATTTCTGAATTCAAACCGTTATCCAATAATACGAAACAATATGGAAACATTAAACTTATAGACACTTACGGACTATGGGATAAAGAGACTAACAATCCTATTACAGATGATAGTTTTTTTGAAAATGACGAGGATGATTTATTAGTAGAAAACAATGGGACTGAAACTCTCACACGTTCCGCAAGCGATGGAGGTATACCTAAATCTGTCGTAGAATCATTCCCCACAATAGGAACAGCTGATGTAAACCTTATAGATAAGGTCATACACTTTAATCCGGGCTATCTAGGACATACGAAATTAAGATTTAAAT
Source organism: Bacteroides sp. OM08-11 (assembly GCF_003438665.1). Classification (NCBI taxonomy): domain Bacteria; kingdom Pseudomonadati; phylum Bacteroidota; class Bacteroidia; order Bacteroidales; family Bacteroidaceae; genus Bacteroides; species Bacteroides sp. OM08-11. The sequence goes on along the minus strand of NZ_QSTJ01000014.1, from coordinate 4,157 downwards.
CTAATTCAAAAAGAAAACTATATATTTCTCTATACAGAAATGACTATGGATTTGCAGTAAGTATTGGACTTGATTGTAAGGTCATGAAAAAGTTATGGCATGGTATGAAATGGGGACACATGAAACATTGGGATGATGGTATATACTATGGAGTTGCATCACTCGTTGTAAAACAAAAAATCAAGAATCCCAGTTTTGATACTGTACTAGATGAAAATAGAAAAGAGTTTCTAAAGAAACAATGGCAAGAAGCTATTAAGCACAATAATTTCACTAACGCTTCAAACAGTCTAACTGGAGGAATTTCAAATCAATGGAATCCTGAATATAACCATAGCAAACAAGAAAATAAATTCATTATTCCATATATTTCAGTTATAGATGATTTCTTTGGAACAACAAATATATCAAAGAAAATCGAAGATGCTCTTATACGTCAAGGAGCTAATTTCCTAAAAAGCTATGTTAATAGTCATAAAACACAAAGTACACAATTAGTTTGCATATCACAACGAGAGAAAACTGCATATTCTTTATTTAGAAATGATCTCTCTTGGAACGGGGGAGGATATAGAGTAAAAGAAACATTCCTTAGATATTATAGAAACATTGTATTTTCCATTAAAATCAAAGGAGATAAAACAACTCCAGGAGCAGATCTAGGAGACAATGATTTTGTTGGTAAGCCAGAAATTGTATCCTGTGAGGCTATTGTATATACCAAAGATGGTGATGGCTGGATTGGAGCAAAAATAGAAAAAAAATAATCCTAAACAAAATAGGGAAGGAGTTAATATATACGCTCCTTCCCTTCACTTATTGTATGAAAAAAAAGTATCTTATTTTTTTAGTCCTAAGTTTCTGTTTGTTCTCGTCATGCTCAACAATGCTTGAAATAATAACAGGAAATTATAAATGCGCATACCCTAATTGTAATGAACGAGCAACAGAAAATTCAGTATATTGCCCATACCATAAGCCCTACTATCTTAAATAGCATCATCACCAATGTTTTTTCTTTTTTCCTAAACACCTGCCAGCGAAGCACAGAGTATTTGTCAAGGGCGAAGGGTAAAAAATACCGCACGAGCGAAGCGAGCACAGGAGATTTTTTACCCGGAGAGTGAAACGTCCCTTTACAAATACTCTGTGCGGAGTTACCTTTGTGCCGGAAAATAGAAAAATCACATGCCCATTCCGAAACCTCTGCTCCTTTTTGGCTTCTTCAGGAGTTCCAGATCTTCCTCCTGCTGCTTCTTTTTGGGAATAGGCTGCTCGATGTCCGGCGTTTTCTCCACCTGTTGAATTTTTGACTTCTCCGGTTCCTGCCGGGATTGAAGCTCCGCTTTGAGATTGTCCCATTTCTCCTTTCTGATGCGTTCCGCACGTTCCACCTGCCGGGCTATTTCCGCCGGGCTTCCGTTCTTGACAGCGTTAAGATAGTCGAAGCTTTCCTCCGGCTCCCGGTCAAACCCCATGCACCGATCAAAAGAGCTTTCACACTTCCGGAAAAAATCCGTCCGGTCAAAACCTCCCTTCACGTTGCCGCAGTTCTTCTTTCCGGTGTGGTTCGTTTTAGGGCTTAACTTTTTGGTGTTGCTCCGGTCTTTCCGACTGACGATGATATGTGCGTGCATATCGCTGTCACTGTCACCGTCCCGGTTGAAATGGATCTTTGCGTAATATTCCACATCATCGCTTCTCAAGCCTTTTCCGAAACCCTCTGCATAGTTTCTCATCACGTCCTGCCGGATGTACCGCTGCAAGGCTTCCGCACGCTCCTGCGGAGTCCTGCCCATGCAGCGCAGCTCCTTCTCTGAAGGGCTGACGGTGATAACATAGAACTTTGCGTCAGTCCGGCTTAACTTCGCCTTGTTGTTGTCTATCTTGAATGTGACCTCCCTTGCGCTCACGTAGTCCCGGAACTGGTTGAAGAACGGCTGCACCTCCTCCCCTTTCTTCATCCTCTCCAGATCCTCATGCTGGAGATAGTTCGTCACCGCAACACAACTGCCTGTATTGGCGTATGTGCCGTTACCGCCTCCCTGTATCTTCACGTTCATATCTTTTCCCTTTTGTTCTTCTCGTCCTTGTACAAGGCTTTTATATCATCGAAAAGCCCGGCTTTTCCTTTCGCGTCGATGTAGCTTGCGATATAGGAGAAGATCTTCTCCTGCCTTTGCGTCACAGCCTCCAGCCTTGCATAAATGGCTTGTTGGTTCTTCAGAAGCATATCCCTCGACTGACCGACTACCTTTTCCGCCCGGTCCAAAGCCTGCTCCCTTATCCCGGCAAGGCTTGCAAGATCACGCATGAATAGGTCATTGTCCTTTTGGTATTGGCTAAACTTTTTTTCCGTAAGTATCGAGTCCATGCTCATGGTCACTCTCATGCTTGTACTGCCCATGGCTTCACAAGCCGGACGCAAGAAATCCTGCTCCTGCTTCCTGATGAACGCTATCACCTGATCACAGCGTTTGATAAGTTTCTGCATTTCCTTTGCCGGACTTTCATGTTCAACCGGGTTGATGCCGTACTTCTCGAAGTATTCCAGCGCACAGGAAAGGAAGTCTTTCTTTGATACATTATTGGACTTTGCCAGCCTGTCAAGCCGGGCAAACGTTTTTCGATCAATGGTGACAGAAGTGGTTGTTTCTTTATCCATACAATTGCGATTTTAATTGCTAATTATATTATTAAATCTCTGATTTACAAAGGTATAATTTTAACCACAATTTCAAACTAATTGTGGTTAAAAAACTTAAACGGCTGATATTCAGCCGTAATCCCGTAGGGCAAGAGGAAAAACAGGGCAAAGCCCGGTTTCCTCTTGCTGTTCTTTTCGACTGCCGAGCAATCGACGAACACCCTCCCCTGCGGTACGGCGAAAGCTCGTACAAGGGGGACGAGGAGAAGTCGGAGCGAGGCACTAAGAAAGAACCTATTCCACAAACAAAAAACACATCAAAACGGCACAACAGGCTGCATAAAATAAATATATTTTGTTTCGTTATATGGAAACAAATTGTTATATTTGCAACACTAAAAAACTTTATATGGAAGCAAAATCAAGATTCAAGGTCAAATTATCCAACGAAGCCCAAGAGTTTTTAGACGGATTGCCCAACAAGGTACGTGAGAAGATCATTAGCAATATTCGTAAATCCACCTTTGTACTTGATCCTGATTTATTCAAGAAATTGGATGATACGGATATCTGGGAGTTCAGAACGTTCTATAACAAAACCAAGTACAGGCTTCTTGCTTTTTGGGATAAGGGCGATAAGATAAACACTCTGGTAATCGCAACGCACGGGTTTATCAAGAAAACCCAAAAGACACCCCTCAAAGAAATAGCCAAAGCCGAAGAGATTAGAAAAGATTATTTTAATTCAAAAAGATAAAGCGTATGGAAGCAAAGAAATTTTATACACTCGAAGAAATCGAAGATAAATACATCGGAGAAAAAGGTACTCCCAAACGTGATGCCTACGAAGAAGAACTTAACTCTTTTTTGATAGGTGAAGCCATTAAACAGGCTCGCCAATCAAAGAACTTAACCCAAGAGGAATTAGGCAATTTGATAGGAGTGCAGCGGGCTCAAATCTCCCGAATTGAAAACGGTAAGAATTTAACCTTTTCCACCATTGCAAGAGTTTTTAAGGCTATGGGGATAAGTGCTAAACTTGAAATCGGAAGCATGGGTAAAGTTGCATTATGGTAACTGACTATATCCGGGATGCGTTTTCGCTCCCGGAAAACTTCTCATATTACACACAAAAAATCATATTTATACAAATTTTAACACGCGGAAAAATCCTCTCAATCCGTTGCACTTGGCTTTACCTATTTCCACTCTCTTCCTTTCTTCGGAAATTTATCGTATCAAAAACAAGGTGAAAAGTGGAGCGAAGCAACCTCTATAAACCAAAAAAGAAACGCTCCATTGCTTTACGGTAATTTTTAGTTTCTTTTTAGTTACTTTTTCGGCATGTTTTTTTGCTTTGCAATATATTTATATTCAATGAGTTACAAAGTGTCATTTTTGAGAAAAACGAGAAATTTCCGAGAGAAAACGAGAAATTTCCGAGAGAAAACGAGAAATTTCCGTTTTTTTTTGAGAAAAACGAGAAAAAACCGCGAGAGTTTTTTTTTTT
>NZ_QSTJ01000013.1:0-20395 GCF_003438665.1 Bacteroides sp. OM08-11 | reverse complement strand
GAACAGCAGGAGGCCATCGAGGAGTTTGAGAATGTGGTGGATAATCCTTATCCGTGGGAGTATATTGAGGAGTAGAAAAAACTATAAATAAGCCTTCTCTTTGAGGAAAAAGCGTATATTTGCATATATCTTCTAAAAAAATAAGGCGAAAATGGAACAGGTGCGTAAATTGCCAATCGGCATACAGACTTTTGAGGAAATACGTAAGGATAATTATCTCTATGTGGATAAAACTGCTATAGTTTATCAGATTGCAAATGTCGGTAAGCCTTATTTTTTGAGTCGTCCACGTCGTTTCGGAAAAAGTCTGCTTATCTCTACTTTTGAGGCTTATTTTCAAGGACGTAAGGACTTGTTTCAAGGACTTGCGATCGAAAAATTAGAAACCGAATGGAAAGAATATCCGGTATTTCATTTGGATTTGAACGCCGAGAAATATGACAGTAAGGAAGCACTGGAACAGGTGCTTTCTCGTAATCTGAGTCTGTGGGAAGATCGATGGGGAAAGGATGTGGCAGAAGATACACTTGCTTCCCGTTTTATAGGAGTACTTAGGCGTACTTACGAACAAACTGGCAAACAAGCAGTAGTATTGATAGATGAGTATGACAAGCCCTTGCTTCAGGCTATCCTCGATGAACCGTTGTTGGAAGAATACCGTCGTACCCTGAAAGCCTTTTATGGAGTGTTGAAAAGTGCCGACCGTTATCTTCGTTTCGTATTCCTGACAGGAGTAACCAAGTTTGCACAGGTAAGTGTGTTCAGTGATTTAAACCAGTTGAACGATATCAGCATGAAACCTGCCTATGCCACGGTTTGTGGCATTACCAAGGACGAATTAGTGGAAACGTTTACTCCTGAGATTGATAATTTGGGAAAGAAGAACGGACTTACTTTTGACGAAACCGTATGTCGTTTGACAGCCTTATATGATGGCTATCATTTTGAAGAGTCGGCAGAAGGTGTTTTTAATCCCTTTAGCCTGCTAAATGTTTTTGATAGTTATAAATTTGATAATTACTGGTTCCAGACGGGTACACCTACCTATCTTGTTGACTTGCTGAAACAGAGTGATTATGATTTACGCCTGTTGATTGATGGGGTAGAAGTACAGGCATCCGCTTTTTCAGAATATCGTGCGGAGACAAGAAACCCGCTTCCTATGATTTATCAGAGTGGTTATCTCACAATCAAGGGATATGATAAAGAGGTCAGTCTTTATACTTTGGGATTTCCTAATGATGAGGTTCGTTATGGCTTTTTGAATTTTCTGATCCCCTATTATACAGAAGTGTCTGATGCGGAGACCGGTTTTTATATTGTAAAATTCATGCGTGAGTTGAGAGCCGGTAATGTAGATGCCTTCATGGAGCGCCTGAAGGTGTTTTTTGCAGGTATGCCTTACGAATTAAGTGAGAATACTGAGCGTCATTATCAAGCCATTTTCTATGTAGTCTTTACCCTAATGGGACAATTTGTAGAAACGGAAGTCCGCAGTGCCCGTGGCCGTGCCGATGCAGTTGTGAAAACAAAAGACTTTATTTTTGTTTTTGAATTCAAACTGAATGGAACCGCTGAAGAAGCGTTGAAGCAGATTGATGAAAAAGGGTATCTGATTCCTTATACCTTAGATGGGAGGAAGTTGGTGAAAGTAGGGGTGAATTTTAGTAAGGAAACGAGGAATATTGATCACTATATAGTGGAATAATGATTTCAGATATCCATTACTATGATAACACTAAATAAGTCAGTCGAACATATATTTTCTCCTGCGAATGTTGATTGGGATTGTGATCAGATTGCTTTATTGATGTCTCCATTTCAGGAACAGATAAAATCTGATTTACATTTAGATCATAATCTTTCTGCTATTGAACTTTTTCTTCAACTTCTATCTTCTATGGCAAAGCATTTTATAGAGGATGAGCATTGGTGTTATTTTGATGATGTATATGCTCCGGAATTTTGTTGCATGACCATATTTGAATATTTTAGCAAAGCAATAGCTTCCGGGAATTTTTCGAAGGAGGAATTACAGATATTTCGTGAGGGATTAGAGACTCTAGCAGATACGGAAGTGGTACGAGATTATGGCTATCCGAGTGTGGATAGGTGGCTACGGAATGATAATTTGTGGAATTGATAAAAACAATGCAGTTTGTTCTTGAAGATTTCATGATCAGGTAAAAGGTTTTGAGAATCGAATAGTGGCAACCTACCATAGTGTAATCAGCACTGTGATACTTCATGGCAGTTCCGTCTGGAACTTCATCGATACTTTTTAATAAAAAATATATAACGGATGCTGGGACTATGTTAATATGGTTCCCGGAAAAATATCTTTGGCTACCGGCCAATGTTAAACTCAAGACGCAACTTTTAACTTAACTCGGTTTGGGCAGTTCAATAGTGTTCAAATTAAGGGGGACTCCCTCAATTGTGTGCTTACTATAAGTATAAATAATGCATTCTGTTTTAATGTCGAAATTAATTCCTTATCTATATAAATTAAAATCATCTAAAGAGTTTTCTGATATTTTCTATCTATTGATATTACAAGGAGTTAACTATATTTCTCCTTTAGTGATAATTCCCTATTTAATGGTAGTTTTAGGAGCTGAAAAGTATGGATATGTTGGATTTTCAATATCATTTTTGTCTTACTTTGTTCTGTTTGTTGATTTTGGTTTTGGCTTGAGTGCTACGAAAAGAATTGCAATAGCTAAAGAACAAAGTAAAGAAGCTTTGAGTAAAATATTTTTTTCTACATTATATTCAAAGTTAGCTTTATTGGTAATTTCTACTGCGCTATTTCTTATATTGAGTTTTTGTATTCCACAGTTTAAGAAATATCAGATAACAATGTTGTGTACCTATCCTATGCTAATTGGGAATGCTGTCACTTTTTCATGGTTATATCAGGGGATAGGCAAAATAAAAGTTTTTTCGTTGATTAATACTATTTCTAAATTATTGATAATTCCTTTAACTTTTATATTAGTTAAAACTGCTCAAGATTATAATACTGCAGCCTTTCTTCAGTCATTTGTATTTGTATTAGCAGGAGTTATTTCTATTTTTCATTTAATTCAAATGCGGATTATTTCTTATTGCAAAGTTTCTTTTATGGATATAAAAATAGAAATGAAAGAAAGTCTTCCTTTGTTTTTATCGGGAGTTGCCACTTCGATGTATACTCAATTATTTACAGTGATATTAGGTGTTGTTGCTACTCCTAATGTTGTTGGTAGATATTCTGCAGCAGAACGTATAATGAGATCATTGTGTTTCGTATTATATACTCCTATTAGTTTAGCCTTTTATCCTAAAATGGTTTCGTTAGCAGCCGTTGACAGAGCTGCTGCACGGAAATTGTTGAAGAAATTGCTTCATTGTGTTTCTGGTATAATGTTTAGTATTTGGGGAATACTTTTCTTTTTTTCAGATATGATTTCTAATTTATTAGGGCGTGACTATGAGGAAATATCTAATATTCTAAAGATAATGGCATTTGCTCCTTTGGCTATAGGATTAGGTGGAATACTCGGGCAAATGGGATTAATAGCTATGGGAAATTCCAAAACTAAACGAGATTTTCAGATAGTATATTTTATAGTAGCACCAATTTCTTTGCTTTTAGTTACTATATTAACTTCTTTTTTTATCGAGATAGGAGCTGCAATAGCATTACTTTTGACAGAGTATTTGGTTCTCATTTTAATGATATACTTCAATAAAAAACATCTATCTATGAACATAAACTCTTAAAAATATGATTTACCCTGATAGACATAATACATTAGTAGTAGTTGTGACATATAATCCAGATATAGATTTTGTCTCTCACCTTAATAGGTATGTTGAAATAGCAGAAAAAAGTCTGATTGTAGACAATAACTCAGCGTTTAACATAAAAGAGTTAGTTTGTGAACCTTTGCATTCATATTTTGAATTTCTTTTGTCTAAAGAAAATAAAGGTATTGCCTGGGGATTGAATCAGGGTATATTATATGCATTAGAGAATGGCTATTCTTACATACTTACTTTGGATCAAGATAGTCTTCCGCTTAAAAATATTTTGGAAATCTACGGCGAATTCTTGAAAGATAAGGAAGGGATTGGATTAATAGGGACATCTTTCCTGGAAAAAATAGATAAAGATACAGTAAACAATAATGTATTTAAGTCAAAATTGTCCGTCATTACTTCTGGAACGCTTCATAGTGTTGAAATTTTCTCGCAGGTAGGCTTGTATAATGAAAAGTTATTTATTGATTCTGTTGATTTTGAATTTTCATTAAGAGTTAAAAAAGCAGGATATAAAGTTTTGCGTTCTACCATTCCTTTTTTAGAACATCATTTGGGAAGCCCGATTAGTCGCTATGGTATTAAATCATCTAATCATAATGCTATAAGACGTTATTATATGACTCGAAATCATATATATGTAACAAAAAAGTTTTTTAAATCATTTCCTTGGTGGATTATAAAGAAAAATGTACATTTTGCTTATTCGATATTAATATTTCTTATTGTAGAAAAGCAAAAAAAAGAAAAAATTAAAGAAATATTGAGAGGTGTAAATGATGGTTTTGCTTTACAGTAAAGAGAGAATATTTAATATGTCAGGACTATTGCTGTTGGCTCTGATGATGATTTTCCAGGCCCAATGGTATCTTCCTAAAATTATTCTTTTAGGAATGATGTTCCTTACTATTTCTAGGTTCAAATTGTCTAATAATCTTCTTTTCTTTTATGGTGTTTATTTAGTTTATGGTTTATGGGGAATTCTGATTGGGCTTCTCAATGGCACAAAGTATCCATTTTCAAATGTGACAACTGTTATATTTTGGCCTACCTTAGCTTTACCGATAATAGCTCAATTGAAAGATAGTAGTCAATACATAAAAATAACGAAAGTGTTATTTTATGTTCATTTGTTCTTAGTAGTTTATGATTTAGTATATGCATATTCAATTATATATGGTTTTTATTTTCCTAATATTTATGGGAATAATCAGATTTTTTCATTTTATGAAACATCGTCTCGTTTAGGATTTATAAACTTGAATATTCTTACTTTCACAGCTCCGGTATTTTTTTTAATATGGTTGAGCAAATTTGAAATAGGAGTATCTTATCTATTGCAGTCTTTGACTCTATTATTAACTTTCTTTCTGTTTATATTGTCGGGACGAAGGAGTCTTATGCTACTTTTTATTGCAATACCATCGATCACTTTAGTTTTGAAGAATAGGTTCCCAAAAGAAGTGATTAAAAAGATATCTTGGATAGTATTAGCATTTATTTTATTTCTTTTTTTGAGTGTCTTTTATATTTATAGTAACTATCCTGAAGTATTTTATGGATATATGGAGACATTCATAAATGCTTTTGATTCAGATGTAGAGCCTGTTAAATTTGCACAACAAAGAATGCTTATCAGTGAGTTTATGAAAAGTCCTTTATGGGGACATGGAGTTGGAGTAGATTTTTATGAGCCTTTTCCTGGCAGACTTATGTTTGCACACCAATTTGAATTGCAATATCACCTAAAACTTGCACAAACAGGATTAATCGGTTTTGTTATGATGGGTATCACCTATTTTGGGATATTTTTTTATGGACTGTATCTTTCAAAAATAAGATATGATTCTTTATTCTTTTTTTTTCTTATAGGTTATTTTTTTGTACTTATAGCGGATGCAACTAATCCCGTTATGTGCTCATTTGATTTAATGATACCTTTCTTTTTATGTTTGGCAAAAATAAATTCAAATAATATAAATGAAGAAAATTGCTATAGGGGTACATAGCCCTGCTCCTTATTGGAATGAAGTTTTTCAGTCAATCCGAGGTTATTGTAACGTAGATGTCTATTACGAACATAAATTTGATTTTGAGAAAAGTTGGAAAGTTCTCAATGTTGATGAAGGCATATATTATACAGATGAGGGAATGATTAATATTGTTCGTAGATTGGCACATTATGATTTGGTGATATTGGGAGGTTGGCTTAATCCTCGAAATATTATCATTGCCCTTTCTTTATGGATATTACGCAGAAAGTTTGCATTTTTCTCGGATTATCCAGAACATAAACAACGTTCGATCTTTAATATTATGTTAAAGAAATTTCTATTATCAATCTGTGATTATTTGCTAGCTGCATCAGAAGCAACTAAAGAATATTATATTGACACTTATCATATTAATCCTAACAAGGTTAGAATATTGCATTATACATATTCTCCTATAAATAGTGAAACTTTATTAGAACAATATAATATTCAACGTAATATAGAATTGCAAAATTCAGAGTCTATAGTGAAGCTATTTATAGCGTCTCGTTTTATAAAAAGGAAAGGATATGAAATAGTTTATGATGCTTTTCGTAAACTTTATGAGAATAATTTATTAGATTCCTTTGATGTTACTATATCAGGGACGGGGCCATTATGTGAATATTATACTGAAAAGTTTAAATTATTATCTTCTAAAATACAATTTTTAGGTTGGGTTGAATTGGATGATTATATTAATCAAATGAATTCTTGTGATGTTTATCTTCATCCATCTACACATGAGCCTTTTGGAATACCGCCGTTAGATGCTATGGTTCGTGGTAAATTATTGGTTGTCTCGGATGGAGTTAAGTCAACTGTGACAATTATTGGAAATAAGGAAAATGGGTTGCTATATCATGCAGTATCTTCTGATGAACTTTATAATTGTATGTGTTACATATTGGATAATAAGAAATCAATATATTCGATAGCAAAAAAAGGTAGATTGACAGTCTTGAAGTATTATTCTCCTGAACATATGGTAGAAAGTATAAAAGATATTTTGAAAAATTGAAGTTATATGGAACGGAGACTTATTATTGATGCTTTAGCTTTTGAATATGGAAAAGCTTATGGTTACCAAGAATATCTATTTAACTTGCTTGAATATTTTTATGCAAATCGTTCTGAAATTCTTTTTGAAAAAGTAGATGTCATTTGTTTAGAAAAACAGAAATGCTATTTTCAAAAATATGCTGATAAATTTGGGATTAAAACGTATAAATGCTCATTAATTATTCAACGACTATTAGTACAAACATTAATGCCATTTTTATTGAAACTACATAAGGAAGATTTAATTCTTTATACAGCTAATTATTCTTCGTTATTAAAAAAAAGTAGACATCTTTTGGTAATACATGATTTGTTATTCAAGAAGAAATTATTTTTCCCGTACTATTTAATGCGTATGCAAAGGGAATTATATTTGCCAATATCAATAAAACTAGCAGATAAAATAATTGCTATATCTAATTTTACAGCATCAGATATCGTTAGATATTATCCAAATTGCAAAAATAAAATTTTGGTAATTTATAATTACTTTAATTTTTCAAAATTTCCTAAGGTTAATGATGAAGTAAGAAAAGAGGATTATTTTATCTCTGTTTGTTCTTCCGCTTATCATAAAAATACAATTACTTTACTAAAGGCTTTTGAAACATATTGTATGAATGGCGGCACTTATAAATTAGTTTTAGTTGGTGGAATACAGAATGGTACGGACCTATATTTTCAATATTTGAAGCTTCCTGTAAACATAAGAGAACGAATACAGTTTTATCATAAAATTACTAATGAACAGTTGGCGTTATTGTATCAAAAAGCAAGAGCTTATATTTCAGCTTCTTTATTTGAAGGTTTAGGTATGCCCATCGTAGAAGCAATGTATTTTGATTTGCCTGTCCTTTTATCTGATTATCCAGTTTTTCATGAGGTCAGTTTAAACAAAGGCCTTTATTTTGATCCTTTAAATTATGAAGCTTTGTCGAAAAGAATGAAACAGATATCTGAAAGAAGTATGAATCCTGATTCATATTCCGATATGGTACTTGAGAGATATTCAGAAGAAAATACTTCTGCAAAATATATTCAAATTATCAATAGTTTGTTTTAATTGAATTTCTCCAACTATTCTTAATTTTATTATGCTGTTGATGATTTTTTATACTACTGTTTGTTTTAAGTTTTAATACATAAATATTTATGTCTCTTTTTAAAGACAAAACTCTTTTAATTACTGGCGGAACAGGTTCCTTCGGTAATGTAGTCCTTCGTCGTTTCCTCGACAGTGATATCAAAGAAATCCGCATTTTCTCCCGTGATGAGAAGAAGCAGGATGACATGCGTCATCACCTGCAGAATCCTAAAGTAAAATTCTACATCGGTGATGTACGTGACAAACGCTCGGTAGACGGTGTAATGAATGGTGTGGATTACGTTTTCCATGCCGCCGCTTTGAAGCAGGTTCCTTCCTGTGAGTTTTTCCCTACGCAGGCAGTTCGTACGAATGTGCTCGGTACGGAAAATGTACTTGATTCGGCTATCCAGCATGGTGTAAAAAATGTGGTGGTACTTTCTACAGACAAGGCTGCTTATCCTATCAATGCGATGGGTATCAGCAAGGCAATGATGGAAAAGGTTGCCATTGCTAAAGGTCGCCAGTTGGGGGAGAATGCCGCTACTACCATTTGCTGTACCCGTTATGGTAATGTAATGGCAAGCCGTGGTTCTGTAATCCCTTTGTGGGTGGAGCAGATGAAAGAGGGGAATCCGATTACTATCACGGATCCGAATATGACGCGTTTTATGATGACATTGGATGATGCCGTGGATTTGGTACTCTATGCCTTCCAGCATGGTTCGAACGGTGATTTGTTTGTCCAAAAGGCACCGGCCGCTACTTTGGATGTTCTGGCAGATGCATTAAAAGAGCTTTATCATAGTGATACGGAAGTAAAGATAATCGGTACCCGTCATGGTGAAAAACTTTATGAGACGTTGGTAACCCGTGAAGAAATGTCGAAAGCTATCGATATGGGGGATTATTACCGCATTCCGTGTGATACCCGGGATTTGAATTATGACAAGTTCTTCGTAGAGGGGAATGAAGAAGTTTCGAAGATAGAAGATTATCATTCTCATAACACTCATCGACTGGATGTGGAAGGTATGAAGGAACTTCTGCTGAAACTCTCATTCATTCGTGAGGATCTCGGAATCAATGAGTAATAGGCTATATTTAAGATTAAATAAATCATTTATATTCAAAAAAAGAGGTTAGATGTATTGATTGTTTGATAAAAGTCTGTATATTTACAGTATAAAATAATTCTTGAATATGGGAAATATACGAAAAAATACAAAGAAGGTCAGACAGGATATTAAGAGTATCTTGAAATCTCGTTTTGACTATTTGTCTCCCGAAGACAGGGACAAGCTCCTTAACGGGAATGATTTTGTAGAAGTTCCTGCTAAGGAATTGAAACGTCTTCGTATAGATGTTTATCCATATTTGATGTGATGAATACTCCCATTATCCTTATCGTTTTGTACAACGTGTAGAAGAACCCATAATTTCCGAGGAATCTTTCTTAAAGTATAAATTGCTTTATACATTCAAATCTTCCAAATCACATCAGTGGTATTGGGTTTGGATTGAGGTGTATGAACGTGATTTTTATGCTGTCAAGTTTCACTTAAAGTCGCATCGGTACAGCCGGGATAAGTATAGCATTATGACAGGATTGAATGAAGCCCGTCCTGTGATAATGACGTGTATTGCTATTATGCAGGAGATTGCTGATGTTAATCCTCATGCATCATTTGGCTTTATTGGTGCTAATATGCAGAATGAAACAGTATATTATACCAAACGCTTTCAAGTATATAGCCGTATAATGGCAACATATTTTAGTAAAGATATGTTTAAGCATTATATGATTATTCCCAAGAGTACTTATTTGATGATTCGCAAGTCGGAATTAGCCATACATCCGGATTTATTGGATGATATAAATATAAAATTCAAAAAGTTATACGATTATTTTGACTGACTTTTCTTTTTGATAGTCAACCTTCAATCTTTTTTTATATTCAATAAGAACCATTTATGAACATTCTTGTAACCGGCGCCCGAGGGTTCGTCGGTCGAAATCTTGTATCCCAACTGCGTAACATCAGAGAAGGGAAGGCGAAGAATTATGTCATCTCTCCTGACTTGAACGTATTTGAGTATGATATAGACAGTAATCCCACCAAGTTGGATACCTATTGTAAAGAGGCGGACTTTGTATTCAACCTGGCAGGCGTTAACCGCCCCAAAGACCAGTCGGAGTTTATGAAAGGTAATTTCGGCTTTGCCACTATCTTGCTTGATACCTTGAAGAAATACGGGAATACGTGTCCGGTCATGATTTCTTCTTCCACTCAGGCGGCTTTGGATAATCTTTACGGTGAGTCGAAGCGGGCAGGGGAACAGTTGATGTTTGATTACGCTAAGGAAACCGGGGCAAAGGTACTGGTGTACCGCTTTCCGAATGTGTTCGGCAAATGGTGTCGCCCGAACTACAACAGTGCGGTGGCTACTTTCTGTCATAACATAGCTCACAATCTTCCTATACAGGTGAATGACCCTAAAGTGATAATGAACTTGGTGTATATCGATGATGTGGTGGATGAACTGATAGCCGCCTTGTCGGGACAGGAGAACAGAGAGGGTGATTACTGTGCGGTATCAATAGTGCATACTGTTACTTTGGGTGAGATTGTAGACCTGCTTTATTCTTTTAGGGAGAGCAGATACAACTTGAGTGTACCTTGTCTTGCCGATGCTTTCACCAGGAAGCTGTATTCCACTTACCTTTCTTATCTGCCCAAGGAAGAATTCGGTTATCCCTTGAAGATGAACATTGACGAGCGGGGGAGCTTTACTGAAATCATCCGTACTTCCGACAGGGGACAGTTCTCCGTGAACATATCCAAGCCTCATATAACCAAGGGTAACCATTGGCACCATACGAAGAACGAAAAGTTTGTTGTGGTAAGCGGCAGGGGAGTCATCCGTTTCCGCAACATGAATGAGCCGGATGCGGCGGTGATAGAATATTTCGTATCGGGTGAGAAAATAGAAGTGATAGATATCCCTACAGGTTATACGCATAATATCGAAAACCTGGGAGATACGGATATGGTGACTTTCATGTGGTGCAACGAGTGCTTTGACCCTGATAAACCTGATACGTATTTTGAAAAAGTATAAATGATGGAATTGAAAACAGATTATTCAAATATCAAGTTTCAGGAGAATGGCAGGCTGAAACTTTTGATAATAGTGGGTACCCGTCCCGAGATTATTCGCCTTGCCGCCGTTATCAACAAATGCCGTAAATACTTTGATTGTATTCTCGCCCATACGGGTCAGAACTATGATTATAACCTGAACGGTGTTTTCTTTCACGACCTTAAGTTGAAGGAGCCGGACGTTTATATGGATGCGGTGGGTGATGACTTGGGTGCTACGATGGGCAATATCATCAATGCGGGTTACAAGCTGATGGTGCAGGTGAAGCCTGATGCCGTACTGGTACTGGGTGATACCAATTCCTGTCTTAGCGTCATCGGCGCCAAACGTCTTCATATCCCCATCTTTCACATGGAGGCGGGTAACCGTTGTTTTGACGAATGCCTGCCGGAGGAAAACAACCGGCGTATCGTGGATATAATTTCTGATGTGAACATGTGCTATTCCGAGCATGCAAGGAGATACCTGAATGCTTCGGGTGTGGCGAAAGAGCGTACTTATGTTACAGGCTCCCCGATGGCCGAGGTGCTGCATGAAAATCTGGCTGAAATAGAGGTTTCGGATATCCATCGGAGATTAGGTCTTCAAAAAGGCAAGTATATTCTTCTGTCTGCGCACCGTGAGGAGAATATTGATACGGAAAAGAATTTCCTTTCGCTGTTTAACGCTATTAATGCAATGGCTGCGAAGTATGACATGCCTGTTCT
This sequence comes from Bacteroides sp. OM08-11, assembly GCF_003438665.1. Classification (NCBI taxonomy): domain Bacteria; kingdom Pseudomonadati; phylum Bacteroidota; class Bacteroidia; order Bacteroidales; family Bacteroidaceae; genus Bacteroides; species Bacteroides sp. OM08-11. Next base: position 8,537 of record NZ_QSTJ01000013.1, on the reverse strand, counting down.
TTACAGTTGCCATCCCCGCAGTAAGAAACGTTTGGAAGCGAGCGGATTCCCCTTGGATAAACGGGTTATTCAGCACGAGCCTCTCGGATACCATGATTACAATTGTCTTCAGATGCATGCGTATGCTGTGGTAAGTGACAGTGGTACTTTGCCTGAGGAAAGTTCTTTCTTCACTTCCGTGGGACATGCTTTTCCGGCTGTTTGCATCCGTACAAGTACGGAACGTCCGGAGGCTCTGGACAAGGGTATTTTTGTGCTGGCGGGTATTGATGAGAAATCTCTGTTGCAGGCTGTCGATACGGCTGTAGAAATGAATCTCAATGGAGATTACGGTATTCCCGTTCCGACTTATACGGATGAGAATGTATCGACCAAGGTTGTGAAGTTGATACAGAGTTATACGGGAGTGGTGAATAAGATGGTGTGGAGAAAATATTGATTCGATTAGAATGAATATTTTATTTTTGACATTAAGTCGTATTTCCGATATCTCAGAGAGAGGTATTTATACGGATTTGATTCGTGAATTTATTCGTAACGGGCATTCTCTGTATATTGTAGTACCGATAGAACGGCGTTTTCATCAGGTTACTGGATTGAAAGAATCGGATGGAGCCAATATATTGAAAGTAAAGACGCTGAATATACAGAAAACAAATCTGATAGAAAAGGGTGTAGGAACATTATTACTGGAATATCAGTACCGGTGGGGCATTGAAAGATTTTGGAAAGATGTAAAGTTTGATTTGATTTTATACTCCACTCCTCCAATCACTTTTAATAAAGTAATCGCTTCGTTAAAAGAACGTTATAAGGCAAAAACTTATCTGCTATTGAAAGATATATTTCCACAGAACGCAGTTGACTTGGGTATGTTTTCTAAGAAAAGCTTGTTTTACAAACTGTTTCGTAGAAAGGAGGAGAGATTGTATGAATTGTCTGATTACATCGGATGTATGTCTCCTGCCAATGTGGATTATGTATTGAAGCACAATCCTTCGGTAAACGCGGACAAGGTAGAAATCTGCCCTAATAGTATAGAATTGAAAGGTGATAATGAATGCGAAACGGTCAGAGCTATTTTACTTAGGAAATTGGACATTCCTGTGGATAAATGTCTATTTATATATGGTGGCAATTTAGGGCGTCCGCAAGGTATTGATTTTCTGATAGAAGTGATTGCTGCTAATGAGAAAAGGGATAATTCTTATATTATCATAGTAGGTAATGGTACTGAGTATGGGAAGATAAAACAATGGTTTGATATGAATTCTCCCCACAATGCTTGCCTGTTACCTTCACTTCCAAAAGTAGATTATGATAATTTGGTGAAAGCATGTGATGTCGGTTTAATATTTTTGGATAAGCGTTTTACAATACCTAATTATCCTTCTCGTTTACTTTCTTATATGGAAAATAGAATGCCGGTATTGATGGCTACTGATGTGAATACGGATATTGGTCGTATAGCGGAAGCCAATGGCTATGGCATGTGGGTGGAGAGTGGAGATACTGAAAAATTTATGAAGATGGTTGATAGCATAGTGATTGATAAAAATTTGATAAAAACAATGGGGGAGGCTGGTTACTCTTATTTGTATGAGAACTATGCAGTACAAGGCAGTTATCAAATAATAATGAGTCATTTTAAGTAATATGTATTCTCATGTTTTTAAACGAGTGATAGATTTTATCCTCGTATTTTGTGTGTTGACCGTCATCTGGCCGATATTACTTCTAATAGCTTTATGGTTACATTTCGCTAATAAGGGAGCAGGCGCTTTCTTTCTACAAGAACGTCCGGGAAAAAGTGGGGAAATTTTCAAAGTAATCAAATTCAAGACCATGACCGACGAACGTGATACAGATGGTAATTTATTACCTGATAGTGAGCGTTTGACACGAGTAGGTAAGTTTATACGATCTACTTCAATGGATGAGTTGCCACAATTAATAAATGTGCTGAAAGGGGATATGGCATTGATAGGACCACGGCCGTTACTTCCCCAGTATTTACCTTTATACAGTAAAGAACAGGCGCGGCGCCATGAAGTACGTCCGGGTATTACCGGTTGGGCGCAGGTCAATGGTCGTAATGCAATTAGTTGGACAAAGAAATTCGAGCTGGATGTTTGGTATGTAGACCATTGTTCTTTTCTACTTGATCTAAAAATAGTATTTATGACAATAAAAAAAATTCTTGTGAGAGAAGGTATCAGTTCGGATACCTCAGTGACAATGGAGGCTTTTAATGGAGATAATTAGAAGATGAAGGATATTGCAATCTATGGTGCAGGCGGCTTTGGACGTGAGGTTGCTTGCTTACTGAAAAGAATTAATGAACAGGTACCTACGTGGAATTTGCTTGGTTTCTTTGACGATGGGAAAGAGCATGGTTATGTAACAGAGTATGGTAAAGTGTTGGGAGGTATTGAGCAGTTGAATTCTTTTTCATACCCTTTATCGGTAATAATTGCGATAGGTTCTCCTAAAACGGTAGAAAGAATTGTAGACAAGATTAAAAATCCTATGATAGATTTCCCTAATATTTTTTCTCCAGATACAATTTTTTTAGACAAGGATAATATTTCTTTCGGAAAAGGAAACTTGGTTTGTGCAGGGTGTTTATTTTCGTGTAATGTACAAGTCGGCAATTTTAATACATTCAATGGTTTTATTACAATTGGGCATGATGCTGTTATTGGCAACTTTAATTCTTTGATGCCTGCGGTACGAATTTCCGGGGAGGTACATGTCGGAAATTGTAATTTCTTCGGAGTATCTTCTGTTATATTACAACAAATTAGAATAGGAAATGAGACTGTGATAGGAGCAAATAGTACGATACTGAGAAAAACAAAAGATGGAAATACGTATGTAGGGAATCCTGCATCAATAGTGAAATATTAAAGATATATAGAATTATGGAATTAAAAGAATTTATTGAGCATTTCGCAGAACAGTTTGATGAGACGGACGCAAGTGTATTTACAACGGAAACGGAATTTCGTGCATTAGATGAATGGTCTTCTTTGATTGCTTTGTCTGTTATTGCTATGGTGGATGAAGAGTATGATGTGGCATTGAAAGGGGATGATGTTCGCAATGCAAATACGATAGAAGATTTGTATAATATCGTAAAAAGTAGAATGTGATATGGCTTTTCTGTCGTTTGGAAATGTTCGGATAGCAGGTATGGCAGCATGTGTACCTAAAGAGATAGATGATAACAGGACAACCTCTCTTATACGTGATTCTGAAAGAGAAAATCTTATAGAATCTATAGGTATAATTCAGAAACGCATTGCTCCGAAAGGGGTATGTGCTTCTGATCTATGTTTAGAATCTGCGGAAAGATTGATTGAAGAATTGGAATGGGAAAAGTCAGAAATACAAGCTCTTGTATTCGTTTCGCAAACTCCGGATTATATTCTTCCTGCTACAGCTTGTATCCTCCAAGAGAGATTAGGCCTTTCAACCGAGTGCATGACTTTTGATGTTTCTTTAGGATGTTCTGGTTGGGTATATGGGATGTCGATAGTGGCATCTTTAATGGGAGAAAAAAATGTAACCAAGGCATTGTTGTTGTGTGGAGATTTAGGAACAAGAACAAATTCTCCAAAAAATAGAAGTGATTTTCCTCTTTTCGGTGATGCTGGTACATGTACAGCCTTGGAGTATGAAGAAGGAGTGGAGGGTTTTAAATTCCATTTAGCAACAGATGGTTCGGGGAAAGAAGTAATTATTATTCCATACGGAGGTTATCGTAATCCGGTAATTCCGGAAAAATTGGAATATATAGATTATGGAAATGGAGATGTAAGAACTGGCATTCATGCTAAAATGGATGGTCTTAGTGTGTTTTCATTCGCCATCACTAAAGGGCCAAAGAGTGTTATGATGCTCTGCGATCAATTTGGTATAGATATGGATGGGATAGACTGTTTTACTTTCCATCAAGCAAATAAAATAATAACCGATAAGATTCGTAAGAAGCTGAAACTTGGGGAAGAGAAATGCCCTAATTCGATGCAATTTTTTGGGAATACGTCGTGTGCTACCATACCTTTGACTTTGGTGACACAACGGTATGCTGAAATGTCTTCAAGAAAAATGAGGCATATTGGCTGTGCTTTTGGCGTAGGTTTGTCTTGGGGATCGGTCTTTTTTGAAACGAATCATATTGTTGTACCTAAATTAATTGAATATTAATGTATAATCCATTTTCGTTAGAAGGGAAAACTATTCTTGTTACAGGAGCTAGTTCGGGAATTGGAAGAACGACGGCTATAGAATGTTCTAAGATGGGAGCTAATCTTTGCATTGTAGGTAGAAACATAGAACGTCTAAATGAAACATTCTCCCAACTTTTCGGTGATTCTGCTAATCATAAGCAGTTTGTGTTAGAACTAACAGATTATGAAAAAGTAGAGGCAGCTATAAAAGATATGCCTACATTTGATGGGGTGGTAAATTCGGCCGGTATTAGTACAACCATTCTTTTTCAATTTCTAACAAGAGATAAGATACAGCATGTTTTTGATGTGAATTTCTTTTCCCCCATAGAATTGACAAGGCTTTTGATTAAAAAAAAGAAAATTGCAAAGAGAGCTTCTATTGTGTTTTTGTCCTCTATTGATGGGCCAATAAATTCTCATATAGCTAATTCTTCATATGGTGCTACCAAGGCTGCGCTTGCTGCCATGGCAAAAGGAATGGCTGTAGAACTTGCGCCGAAAAACATTCGAGTAAATTATCTAATGCCAGGACAAACAGAAACTCCATTGATTCATAATGAGTTTATTACAGAAGAACAATTGATTATTGATATGGAGAAGTATCCTTTAAAAAGATACGGTAATCCGGAAGAAATCGCTTACGGTGCTATTTATTTTCTTTCTAATGCAAGTACTTTTACAACAGGAACAGGATTGGTTATTGATGGGGGATTTACTCTTCTTTAAGATGATTTCTTATGGCAATAATAAAATATCATAATGTGGGTATACGTGCGATGAGTGCATGTGTGCCAAGTAAGGTTATCTATAATCGCAGTCTGGGATATTTGATTCCAGAGGAAGAAATTGAGAAAACCATTCAAAGTATAGGCATAGAAGAACGAAGAATTGCTGATGACGACGTTTGTGCATCCGATCTTTGCTATAAGGCTGCAAAAAAGTTAATGGAGGATAATGATATTAATCCTGATAGTATTGATGTATTGCTTTTTATGAGTCAAACTGCTGATTATCGTATACCTGCCACTTCGCCTATTCTCCAACATCGTTTGGGGTTGGGCAAAGATACTTGTTGCATTGATCTGACATTGGGATGTTCTGGTTATGTTTTTGCCCTTTCTACAGCTTTTGCCTATGCAAGTATGGAGGGAGTGAACAGGGTATTGTTACTTGACGGAGAAACTTTTTCCAAAATTGTGAACAAATATGATAAAGTAGACTGGCCGCTTTATGGGGATGCTGCAACTGCAACTTTAATAGAAAAAGGGGATTTTGACGAGAGCGTTTTTATCTTGAAGACAGATGGTGCAGGAGAAAATGCCGTAAAAATACCAGGTGGAGGTATGCGTAATCGTACTACTGCAGCATCACTTGAAAATACTGTGCGGGAAGAAGGAAATGTTCGTAATGATCTTGAAGTGTATATGGATGGTATGGACGTTTTCAATTTTGCCATGAGCGTAGTACCTAAAGGTGTGAAAGAAATAGTCAAGGAGACAGGTACTACACTGGATGACATAGATTGGCTGGTGTTTCATCAAGCAAATAAGTTCATGACTGATTTCTTCGCAAAACGCTTAAAATTCAGTATGGATAAGGTACCATACTGTATTCAGAAATATGGTAATACTTCTTCTACTTCGGTAGCTTTGACTATTGTAAGTGAGTTGAAGGAAAGACTGAAAGATGGTGATTGTATTGTGATGAGCGGTTTTGGAGCCGGACTTAGTTGGGGTACAGCAAGGATTGTGTTTAATGGGTGTAAGATCTCGCAAATTGTAGAATATTGATGTATGTTGAATAGTTTTAAATTTCATCATATTGGGGTAGCAGTGAATGATATAGAATCAACTGCAACAGTATATATGAACGGAGGTTATTTACGATCAGAGACTCTATTTGATCCTATTCAAAATGTGAAAATCTGTTGGCTGACTAAAGATGGTATGCCCACGATTGAACTGCTGGCTCCGGTAAATGAAACTTCGCCAGTGAAAAAAATATTGGAAAAAAACGGCGTGTCTCCCTATCATATTTGCTATGAGGTAAATGATATGGATATCGTTATTAATAATTTGCGTAAGCAAAAGTATGTAATGGTTTGTAAACCTGTTCCAGCGGTAGCCATTCATAATTGCAGGGTTTGTTTTTTATTTAATAAGTATGTGGGACTGATTGAGTTGGTGGAGAGTCCGGCTGAAATTTAAAAGATTCTTATGAGTGTATTCGTATTTCGTAATAATACAATAGAACGTTTTTTCGGGAAAGAATATTCCTTTAGTGGTTATAACGATATTAGTATAATACCTGAAGATGCCGAGTCTTATGTATGGTGGTATCAAATTCCGATCAAATATGATCTGGCGGTTCTTGCCGAGGAAATCCGTGGGTATGTCCGGAATTTGAATTTTGTGTTACAACAGGTTGACAGGAAGAAGACTTTTGTGATATTAACCATAGACATGTTTTATGTAGTGCCTTTTACGGATGATGACTATAGGGTTCAAGAAGCTGTATCTGATTATAATCGCACTTTATATGAGATAGAAGCTTCTAATAGTAATGTGAAAGTTATCGACATTACGGAGTTTACCCGTGAGTATTCAGCGGAGGAACTGTTTGACTGGAAGTTTTATTTCATCAGTCAAATGGGAATGAATCCGAAATTACATAAGGAGTTTAAAGCCTGGTTTGAGCGTAAATCCGAAGGTATTGCTTTGAAGCGTAAAAAATGTCTAGTACTGGATCTGGACAATACGCTTTGGGGAGGTATTTTGGGTGAAGAAGGTGTAGAGGGCATACAAATCGGAGGAGATTATCCGGGTAAGGCTTTCCTTTATTTTCAAGAGGCTTTGTTGCAATTATCCCGCTCGGGAGTTATTCTTGCTGTATGTTCAAAAAACAATGAACGGGATGTTATAGAAGTTTGGGAAAAGAATCCTTATATAATATTACGGAAAGATGCGTTTGTGGCATATCGGATTAATTGGAACGACAAGGCTACGAACATCAAAGAACTGGCGACAGAGCTCAATATAGGATTGGACAGTTTTGTATTTGTAGATGATAATCCTACAGAACGCGAACTAGTGAAACAAATATTACCGATGGTGAGTGTACCTGATTTTCCTGAACAACCATATGAATTGCCTTCTTTTTTCAAACATCTTGTTGAAGATTACTTTAAGGTCTATTCTATCACAAATGAAGATAGGCAAAAGACAGAACAGTATAAAGCCAATGTGGCAAGGGTACAATTGCAGAATTCTTTTGATGACTTTGATAAGTATGTAAAAAGTTTGGATATTCAGATTAGTATAGAACAGGCAGATGAGTTCAATATCCAACGTATTGCTCAGATGACTCAAAAAACCAATCAATTTAATCTTACTACGAAACGATATACGGATGCCGATATACGGAGTTTTATAGGGAAAGGCTGGAAGATATGGTGTATTAGTGTGGCTGACAAGTTTGGAGATAATGGAATAACCGGTACTATGATGATAGCCGGAGATGAAATTGATACATTCTTGCTGAGTTGTCGTATTTTAGGTAAGGGTATCGAGGTGGCATTTGCCAAAAAAGTTTGTGCGATGCTTGCTGAATCTGGAGTAGATTTACTCAAAGCCAAATATATTCCTACTACCAAGAATGCTCAAGTGAAAGACTTTTATGAGAAATGTGGTTTTACTTGTCAGCTAGAAAACGAAGACGGTAGTAAGGAATACTCCATGAATCTTCGTTCGTCAGATTTGAAAGTAAAAGATATTTATAGAATAACAGTTAAATAGGAAACAGATGGAAGAAAAAGTCTTGAAAATATTACAAGAAGTATTTGAATTGGATACAGTTGATGTGACTTGTTCCCAAACTTCATGTGAAGCTTGGGATTCAATGGGGCAACTTAACCTTGTGGCAGAACTTGAGGATGTTTTTGCTATTAATCTTGAACCGGAAGAAATTGGTGCAATGAAGTGTTTTGATGATATTATTAATATACTGAAAGCAAAAGGGGTTAAGCTTTGATTTTTATTATTATAGGTTGGTATTTGATTTATTCTTAGTGGATAATTTTTCTTTTACCACATGTCTTTTTATCCAGTCTTGACCTAAAAAAACATTTTCAGTTTCATTTGGTTATTTTCTACATCGCTAGAATTGAAGGTTAGTAGAGTTTGCTATTGTTTATATAGAAATAAAGAGGAGCTTTAGATGTAGTAAGATATCCCTCATCATTAAAAATAATCACATATATTTTATGGACAAACGAATTTATCTTTGCCTCGCTCACATGAG
>NZ_QSTJ01000012.1:0-53371 GCF_003438665.1 Bacteroides sp. OM08-11 | reverse complement strand
TATTCCTTATGCCAAGTTTCCAACCCTTAAGTTCATAAGTTCCAAGAGAACTTTGTTACATTTCCCCGCATGAGCTTCTTTTCAAAAAGTTTCTTTCCATTCTTCGTACCCTCTGCTATGAAAAATCGTACCTTTGGCAATCATTATTCAATGGATACTCAACTATGGCTAAAGAAAAGACGGTTTATGTGTGCAATAATTGCGGACAAGAATCTCCCAAATGGATAGGCAAATGCCCGTCATGTGGAGAGTGGAACACATATGTAGAAGAGATTGTACGAAAAGAGATGGTAACTAAACGCCCCATATCGGGTATAGAAACAGTTAAACCAAAGCCTGTAACATTCAATGAAATCATAGCTGATGAAGAACCGCGTATCAATCTGCATGACGCTGAACTGAACCGCGTACTGGGTGGCGGATTGGTACAAGGTTCTTTGGTACTGATTGGTGGTGAACCGGGTATTGGAAAGTCGACTTTAGTACTACAAACCGTACTTCATATTCCTGAAAAACGTATTCTCTATATATCCGGTGAAGAAAGTGCCCGCCAGCTTAAATTGCGCGCCGATCGCCTGACAAACACCTCCAGTGACTGTCTCATTGTCTGTGAAACATCCCTCGAACAGATTTATGTGCATATCAAAAATACACATCCAGACTTGGTTGTCATTGACTCCATCCAGACTATTTCCACTGAAACGCTCGAATCTTCTCCGGGCAGTATTGCCCAGGTCAGGGAATGCTCCGCCTCTATTCTCCGTTTTGCCAAAGAGACGCATATACCGGTCATTTTAATCGGACATATCAATAAAGAAGGTAGTATTGCCGGCCCTAAAGTACTGGAACATATTGTCGATACTGTTCTTCAGTTCGAAGGCGACCAACATTACATGTACCGCATTCTGCGCAGTATCAAGAACCGCTTTGGAAGTACTGCGGAACTGGGTATTTATGAAATGCGACAAGACGGATTGCGACAAGTAAGTAATCCATCCGAACTTCTATTAAGTCAAGACCATGAAGGTATGAGCGGCGTAGCTATAGCTTCCGCTATTGAAGGCATCCGCCCATTCCTCATCGAAACGCAGGCACTGGTCAGCAGTGCAGTATACGGCAACCCGCAACGTTCTGCCACCGGTTTCGATATCCGTCGAATGAACATGCTACTGGCTGTACTGGAAAAGCGTGTAGGTTTTAAGCTTGCACAAAAAGACGTATTTCTCAATATTGCCGGAGGATTGAAAGTAAATGATCCCGCCATCGACCTTGCCGTCATCAGTGCTATCTTATCAAGTAATATGGATACGGCAATAGAACCGGAAATATGTATGGCAGGAGAAATCGGCCTTTCAGGAGAAATCCGTCCGGTAAACCGCATTGAACAACGTATCGGTGAAGCGGAAAAACTCGGCTTCAAGCGGTTTATATTACCGAAGTATAATTTACAAGGGCTGAATAGCGCAAAATTAAAAATAGAGTTAGTACCGGTGCGGAAAGTAGAAGAAGCATTCAGAGCACTATTCGGATGATTTTTATCTCTAAAGACAAAGAACTATGATACAAGAATACCAACTCCGTGTATTGCCCGAAATAGCGGCAAACGAACAACGCCTGAAAGAATATCTCGTTTTGGAAAAAGGATTAAATTTACAGGCTATTACCGCAACACGTATACTGAAGCGGAGTATCGATGCACGCCAACGAACCATCTTCGTTAATCTTAGCGTACGTGCTTACATCAATGAACTGCCGAAAGAAAACGAATACCAACCTATTATATATAATAATGTGGAAAGAAAACCACAAGTCATAATAGTAGGTGCCGGTCCCGGAGGACTGTTTGCCGCATTGCGGCTTATCGAACTTGGCCTGCGTCCTGTCATCGTGGAGCGGGGTAAGAATGTGCGTGACCGTAAAAAAGACCTTGCCCTGATCGGACGAGAACAAACCGTGAACCCGGAATCCAACTACAGTTTCGGAGAAGGTGGCGCCGGAGCCTATTCAGACGGAAAGCTTTATACCCGCAGCAAAAAGCGCGGAAATGTGGACAAGATACTGAACGTATTCTGCCAACATGGCGCCTCAACTGCCATACTCGTAGACGCCCATCCACATATAGGTACAGATAAATTGCCGCGTGTCATTGAAAACATGCGGAATACAATCATCGAATGTGGCGGAGAGGTACACTTCGAGACCCGTATGGATGCTTTGATCATTGAAGGCAACGAAGTGAAAGGCATCGAAACCAATACCGGAAAAACCATCCTTGGCCCCGTTGTCCTGGCAACCGGCCATTCTGCCAGAGACGTTTATCGCTGGTTGGCCACCAACCAAGTAGAGATTGAAGCCAAAGGGATTGCCGTGGGGGTCCGTTTGGAACATCCCGCCGATCTGATAGACCGGATACAATATCACAATCGCAACGGACGGGGCAAATACCTGCCTGCCGCTGAATACAGTTTCGTAAACCAAGTAGACGGACGAGGTGTATACAGCTTCTGTATGTGTCCGGGTGGTTTCGTAGTTCCTGCCGCCAGCGGTCCACAGCAAATTGTAGTCAACGGCATGAGTCCCAGTAGCCGCGGTTCCCGTTGGAGTAACTCAGGAATGGTAGTGGAACTCCGTCCGGAAGACTTAAATGACCAAGAATTAAAAATTGACAACAAGGAATTAACTATGCCGCATGAAAGCACAGTACATTCCCAATCTTCCATTCTCAATGCCCAATTAAACATGATGTTCTTCCAGGAGGCCCTGGAACGTCTTTGTTGGCAGCAAGGCAATATGAAACAAACGGCACCCGCACAACGAATGACTGATTTCACCCAAAAAAAACTTAGTTACGATCTCCCTGAGAGTTCATACGCACCGGGGCTGGTTTCTTCTCCCTTGCACTTCTGGATGCCGTCATTCATAGCTAACCGGTTAAGTAAAGGTTTCCAGCAATTCGGAAAGTACAGTCACGGTTTTCTGACAAACGAGGCAATCCTGATAGGAGTAGAGACAAGGACTTCCGCCCCAGTCCGCATACTGCGAGATAAAGAAACCTTGCAACACATCCGGCTGAAAGGCCTGTTCCCTTGTGGAGAGGGAGCAGGATACGCCGGAGGTATTGTATCAGCAGGTATCGATGGAGAACGATGTGCGGAAGCTGTTAAAGCTTACATGATTTAGAACTCTTTCTTTAATAGTACGCACCACTCCTTAATACGTCTATCAGTCATCTTCGACTGGTTCTCGATATCAATCACCAGTCCGCACCATTTGCCGTCGCGCAGAGCCCTGGACTGATTGAAAGAATAATCATCCGTAGGAGTAAAGCCTACGAGAACAGCCCCCGCTTTCTCGAAGGCTTCTCCCAAGATACCTAAACCATCAGCAAAATTATCGGGATAATTCACCTGATCGCCCAATCCGAACAGAGCGACCTTCTTTCCTTTCAAGTCCAGCGCCTCCAGTTCGGGTATCAACTCGTCCCAATAAGTCGGCAATTCACCGTCAAACCAAGTAGATACACCGATTATCAAGTCTTCATACGCTTCGAAGTCGTTTCCCCACGCTTTCTCTACCGGAATTATATCCATATTCTCCGCACCGAACGTCTCGCGGATTTTTTTCGCTATCTGTGAAGTTTTCACGGCATTAGCCGAATAAAACAATCCTATCTTCTTCATACTGTTTACTTTTTTATAGTTATTAGAATTCCAATAACTTTTTAGCAGCTTCATAAATCTTGTCTCCATCCGGCAGAATGGCACGTTCCAATACCGGGTGGAAACCCACCGGGGTAAAGGTAGCCCCAACCCGCTGAACCGGCGCATCCAGATACTTGAACAAATCGGAACCGATACTTGCAGCAATCTCGCCGCCAAAACCGGCAAACACCTTATCCTCGTGTACCACCAACGCCTTACTTGTCTTTTTCACCGACTCGTAAATTGTCTCCTTATCCAGCGGTATCAAAGAACGTATATCGATGACTTCCACACTCCATCCGCCCTCTTTCTCCAAGCGTTCCGCCACATTCAGGCAGAAATGGGTAGTATTACCATAAGTAATGATACTCAAGTCGGAACCTTCCCGGCGGATGCGTGCCTTTCCAAAGGGAACTTCAAAGTCTTCGGGAACGACGGTTGCCGCATCTACCGAGTTATACAATGCCTTCGGCTCAAGGAACAAAGTAAATCCACGCGAGCGCATACTTGTACGTAACAATCCCGCGGCATCATCGGCAAAAGACGGACACACAATCCTTGCACCGGGCAAAGTGGCCAAAGCTCCCTCGATATTTTGCGAGTGATACAAACCGCCACCGATATACCCACCGGAAGCCAGGCGCAAAGTCACATTCGGAACGAACTTACCATTACTGCGCCAATACTCATGCGTACACTCCACATATTGCTCCACAGCAGGCCAAAAGTAATCGGCAAACTCCGCGCCCTCTATCACTACACGTATTTTGGGGTCGTAACGGCTCATGCCGTTTGCTGTTCCCACGATATAATCCTCAGCGATAGGCGCACTGAACACACGGGCTTCCCCAAACTCCTGTTGCATGCCTTTCGTCACATTGAACACGCCCCCCTTATCCTTATTGGCAACATCCTGCCCCCAGATAAAGGTATCCGGATTATGACGGAACTCCGCTTTCAACGTCTCATTGATAGCGTTCACCAAGAACTTCTTCTCACCCTCCGTCTCGTTGTGCGTTCCATCCTTATACTTCCTGGGCTCATACGGTTCGGGAAGTACATAGTCAAAAATGGTTTTCGGGTCAGGATCCTGCGCAGCAAGCGCTTTACGGTTTGCAGCAGACAAGTCTTTTCTGGCTTTTTCTTCTATCGTTTTCAATTCCTCTTCAGTAAGACGTTTGTAGCGCAACAACATCCGGCGAAACTTCATCAATGGATCAGCTGCCTTCACGTATGCCAATTCTCCCTCATCCCGGTACAAGGTATGTTTGTCCGAATTAGAGTGCGAACCGATACGGACACAGTTGGCATGTACAATGACCGGATTGCGATTGAGCAACGCATACTCTTTGGCTTCTGTCATGGCATTCATCGAATCGAACACATCCTTGCCGTTGCAGTGAATGATTTTCAAATTCTTGAAGCCCGAGAAATTGTCGGCAACCTTACGTGCAGCCGTCTGATCTTTCTTCGGGACAGAAATGCCGTAACCATTATCTTGCCAGACAAAGATTACCGGTAGTCGTTCCAGACTGGCACCATTGACCGCTTCATACACAAATCCTTCGGAAGAAGCCGACTCGCCGTGCGAAGTAATAACCACCCCCTTGTGACCATAGTAAACCATGGCACGTGCCACACCGGCCGCATGCAGATCGTGTGTCCCCGTAGCCGAAGATATGTTCTCGATATGCCATTCGGGTTTCGCAAAATGGTTGGACATATGCCGTCCACCACTACCTGGGTCAGTAGCCTTAGAAATACCGTTCAATATCAGTTCTTCCGCAGTCATTCCGGCAGAAAGAGCCGTCAGCATATCACGGTAATAAGGGAAGAGGAAATCTTCTCCTTTAGTAAATATCTGCCCCATAGCCAGCTGGATACCATCGTGTCCGGCATAAGGAGCATGATAAGACCAGCCCAGGGATTGTAACAAATAAGATGGGGCCTTTTCGTCCAGTGCACGCCCCAAAGTCATCAGGTAATACCACTTCTTCAGGGTTTCCACATCCGTGGTCTTTATATCATATTTCTTCATGATGTGATTGTTTTAATGTTTATTCTTTCCAGTTTTCAAGGTACTCTTTAATGAAGTAGAGGAATTTTCCTCCCAACGAACCATCCACCACCCGGTGGTCGTAAGACAAAGACAGATACATCTTGTGGCGGATAGCTATCACATCCCCCTCGGGAGTCTCGATAACCGCCGGTTTTTTCTCAATCACCCCTACTCCCAAAATCGCCACTTGCGGCTGGTTGATGATAGGCGTACCGAACAAAGACTTGAACGTACCGAAGTTGGTGATCGTAAACGTACCTCCGGAGATATCGTCCGGCATCAATTTGTTGATACGGGCTTTGCCGGCAAGCCCGTCAATGGAGATTGCCAATCCGTTCAGGTTCAGCCGGTCTGCATCATGTACCACCGGAACTATCAGGTTACCGTCATTCTGCGTCACGGCAATACCGATGTTGACATGCTTTTTATAAAGGATATTATACCCTTCTACCGACACATTCACCTGCGGATAAGCAACCAGCGCTTTCGCCGTAGCTTCGGTGATGGCAGGCATGTAGGTCAGCTTCACCCCTTCGCGTTTCCGGAAAGCTTCTTTATGCTCTTCGCGCCATTTCACCAGTCTGGTCATATCCACCTCAACCAGCGTAGTAACGTGTGGAGAGGTATGTTTGGACATCACCATGTGGTCGGCAATCATCCGGCGAACACGATCCATTTCTTTCACCTCTACCCACGGATCATTAGGAGCTACGGGACTTTGCTGTGCAGCAGATGATGATACGGTTTCTGAAACAGATTGAGGAGCAGATTGCGGTTTCGAAGCAGAAGCACCGGCAGTACCTTGCTGTTTTTGCACGATATACCGTTTGATGTCTTTCTTGCTCAACCGCCCCTGATATCCCGTTCCGGGAACAGTATCCAGTTCTTCTTTCTGAATTTTTGCCTCGCGAGCCAACTGAAGGACAACAGGAGAATACCAGCGTTCATCATCAGACTTCACAGCCTTAGCCACCGGTTGCCCGGAAACAGAAGCGGAAACGGATCCAACAGCAGATGTAGATGTAACCGTATCCGCAGCAGATACCCCGGCAGATACTTCTTCCGCAATTTCCTCTTCTTCCCCGCCAATATCCACCACAGCAACCACCGTACCGACAGCTACCGTATCACCTTCCTTAAACAGGATTTCCACCATCTTTCCAGCTACCGGGGACGGTATCTCGGCGCTGACTTTGGCAGTATTTACTTCAAACAGCACATCATCCTCTTTGATGACGTCTCCCACTTGTACCGACCAGGAAATAATAGTCCCTTCGGTTATACTTTCGCCCAGCTTGGGCATCTTTATTTCAAATCTTGACATATCGTTAAGTTTTAGGTTTCAGTCCCACTCTCATATAAACAAACATTTAATAAATATGGTTTTAACTTAAGTAAAACTTAATATCACCTTATTGAATATCCACTCCTCGCCGGCATACTTCTGCTGCCTTAAACACTCTATCGCCTTTAAATCTTCACCGGTAAAGCGATATATCGAATTTCCCGCTTCCTCCAGAAACGAATGGAGCAACAACCGCATGAAACGCTTGATGGACATGGCAGGAGACAGTAGTCCGCTGAGATTAGTCACCTCGCTCGGCACGGAAGGCACGGCATGTACCTTCTTCCGAGAACCCGGCAACCAGTTTTCCTCCTCCGAGTTTCCACGCAAGGCAGCATTCAGTTTATTCAAGTCTGTGGAATACAGCAAAGTACAATGATACATTACACGGTTCTTATGGATGCACTGAGCACTGCCCGATATCTTCCGTCCACCCACATAAATCCCCATCCGCTTATCGGCATAAGCATCAATCCCCATCGTTTCAAGGAAATCGACTGTCCGTTGCAGGTAATATTCAAAGTCTGGACGCTCCACGGTTTCGATAAAGCTGAGATTGATATTCCCTTCATCATGATAGACCGCACCACCACCCGAGAAACGACGAGCCAACGCAATACCATTCTGCCGGAGATACTCTTCATCGACCTCTGCCTGTACACTTTGATGTTTCCCTATCACCACCGAAGGCGCAGATTGCCAAAGCATGAAAAAGTTATCCCGTTTCTGTTTCAAAAGATATTCCTCTGCTGCCAGATGAAAATGGACATCCGTACAACGGTTGTCTATGCAGAACATTACGCAAAGAGTGTTTCGTGGAAAATCTCGCCCACCGTGGGATGCGGGAATACGCTCTTCTGGAATTCCTCTACCGTATAACCATGCTGCACGGCAATGCCCGCTATCACAATGAGTTCCGACGCCGGATTGCCCAGCAGATGACAACCTATGATATGGTCACCGTCATCCAGTATCAATTTACAAAGACCATTCGCTCCTTCATTCTCGGCAACGAAACGCCCGGAATATACCATCGGCAGTTTCTGCACATGATAGCTGACACCGGCGGCTTTCAGTTCCTCCTCCGTCTTGCCCACACCGGCAACTTCAGGATTGGTATAGACCACACCCGGGACACAATCGTAGTTCATCCGGTCTTCCACATTCAAAATATGGTTAATGGCAACTTCGCTCTCGCGGATAGCCGTATGTGCCAGCATAGAGCGCCCGGTTATATCTCCACAGGCATATACCCCGGGATGGGAAGTGAGCATATGCTCGTCCACCTTCACGCCGTTACGCAGCAGTTCGATGTTCAGCCTGTCCAGCCCCACTTGTCCCAGATTGGCCTTTCGCCCTACACTTATCAACGTCTTTTCGGCTTCTATCCGAGAAGTCTTACCCTCCCTTTCAATAGTAACCCCCGTATTGGAGACTGCGGTCACTTTGGTATTCAGGTAGAAGTCAACACCCCGTTTCAAGTAGTCCGAGCGAAGCATTCCACTGGTTTCCTTATCCATTGCCCCCAGAATTTCGGGCATCATCTCGATGACGCTGACCTTTACTCCCATACTATTAAAGAAAGAAGCAAACTCCATCCCGATGACCCCTCCGCCGACAATGGCGAGCGACCGAGGAAGTACTTTACTTTCGAGCGCTTCCTTTGAAGTCCAGTAATCGGTTTCGGCCAGTCCCAGGATGGGCGGAATGACGGTATCGGAACCGGTACATATCAACAGATAAGTCACTTCATACCTCTCCCCTCCTGCCGAGATGCGGAACAGCCCGTTTTCCTCGCCCTCAATCACGGCTTCCTGTTCCACAACGGCAGTACCGTATGAGGTGACCGTCATCTTTACACCTCCCGTCAGCATCTTCACGACTTTATCTTTCCGGCCTATAATCTTCTCCATATCAAAGGCAGGAGCATCGGGTAGAGATATTCCATATTTGGAAGTCCCCTTCATGCTGTCCCACAACTTGGCAGAATAGAGTAATGTTTTAGTGGGAATACACCCTTCATTCAGGCAAACGCCACCTATGGTCTTCTTTTCAAACAGAACAGTCTTCAAGCCGCCTGCCGCCGCACGTTCGGCCGCTGTATAACCGGCAGGCCCTCCGCCGATTATGGCTATATCATATTTCATAACGTTAAGGTTTTAAGTTAATTATAAACTGAATAACAAACAAAAGACGGTCAGAGTTCTATGTTTATATAAAAATCGTTCAATAAGACTATCTGTGGTATTCGATATAAAGAGAAAACTTTCGCTACTTTCATAAAAAACTTCTTCGTTATGGCTTACAAAATCTCTCATCATCCATAAAATTCTATATTCGCAGACTAAGAATATAAAATCTTAAGTTGCGAATAATAATTCTAAGCTTAAGTTTATATATTCTTAATCATCGTATAAAAATTATCATAAATAAAATGGAACTTTATACTTAACAAAGAGGAATTTAAAAATAAAGAATGAATAACTTTTCTCTTTATATCAATACCACTGTATCATAACACAAAAATTATCCGTACTTTTGTAGCAAACAAATTATCCTTATGACAGCTCCCGAAATAGCAATCGTCGCTCCCAATACATTGACTTGTATAGGTTTGCAGAACCTTCTGGAAGAAATTATCCCGATGGCTACTATTCGTGTGTTCCACTCTTTCAGCGAGCTGATGGACGATACACCCGACATGTACGCCCATTATTTTATTTCTTCTCAAATCTATTTTGAACATACCGTGTTCTTTCTACCCCGCAAGCCAAAAACAATTGTATTGGCAGGAGGTAATAATCAGCCTCAACTGTCGGGAGTGCCCACACTGAATATTTATCAGGACGAAAAAGGTTTGGTGAAGGATATCCTCCAATTGCATCAGTACGGGCATCATCATGGACATCCGGGCACGCAACCGGATGGTAACCACCCGGGCATGTCTCCTCATGCCCACACCAATGCAGCCAGTGAGCACGACCTGTCCGCACGCGAAATAGAAGTACTGGTGTTATTGACCAAAGGTTTCATCAACAAGGAAATAGCCGACAAACTGAACATCAGCCTAACCACCGTTATCTCACACCGTAAGAATATTGTAGAAAAACTGGGCATCAAATCCGTATCGGGCTTGACTATTTATGCCGTGATGCACGGATATGTGGAGGCAGACCGGATATAAATTGTAATATCCTCATAAATTAGGATTGCATAGACTGAAGATTTCGCTTTCCTTTGCAAACGAAATAAAACCAGTTTATGAACACATATAAAATCATTACCCTAATTCTGACTGTCCTGTTTGCCGGTAACGTATTGGCGGAAGACCTGGATACGCTGAAAGTAGTAGACGTGGAAGAAGTTCTCGTCATTGCAGCACCCAAAGAAAACAGGAAATTACGTGAACAGCCTACTGCCGTGACTCTACTGTCGCAAAAAGACATGCGAGCCACGCAGGTCGGTTCCATCAAGAACCTGACGGGACTTGTGCCGAATATGTTTATCCCCGATTATGGTTCACGGCTGACTTCGGCGGTTTACATCCGTGGTATCGGTTCACGTATCAACACGCCTTCGATCGGACTGTATGTAGACAATATCCCCTACATTGACAAGTCTGCTTTCGATTTCAATTATTCCGATATCGAACGTATCGATGTATTGCGTGGCCCGCAAGGTACACTGTACGGACGCAACGCAATGGGAGGGCTGATAAAAATTCATACTAAATCGCCATTCAGTTATCAAGGTACGGACTTACGTATGGGAGCAGCCACGCATAATGCTTACAATGCATCGGTGACACACTATCATCGTACCTCTGAACGGTTCGCTTTCTCCACAGGAGGTTTTTATGACTATACGGGAGGTTTTTTCCGTAATGCCTTTCTGAACAATAAGAAGGTAGACAAAGGACAATCTGCCGGCGGACGCTTCCGTGGTATCTACCTGCCGGCGGAAAACTGGAAAGCGGATCTTAATATCAGTTACGAATATAGCGACCAAGGGGGATATCCTTATATCTACACAGGTAGCGTAAATCCTGCCGCTCAAAAGGAGGAGTTGAAACCCTATATCGGTACCATCTCCAACAATCAGGAAAGCAGTTATTACCGGAACTTGATGAATGCGGGGTTAAACCTGGAATATCAGGCATGCAACTTTACGCTGAGTGCCGTAACGGGTTATCAGTTTCTGAAAGACCGTATGTTCATTGACCAGGACTTCACGGCAGAAGATATTTATACGCTGGAACAGAAACAGCGTATCCACACACTGAGTGAAGAAATTGTCATGAAAAGTAAAGGTAACCGTCGCTGGCAATGGGCAACGGGTGTTTTCGGTTTCTATCAATGGCTGAACACAAGTGCTCCCGTAACCTTCAGAGAAGGTGGAATGAACATGCTGGACCGTATGCTGGGCAGCGTGATACCTTCTAAGATAGAAGTTCCCATGGGACCGGGAATGAACATGAACATTTTGCCGTCTTTACAGATTAATGGGGACAATCTGCCTATCAACGGCGATTTCGATACGCCGTTGATGAACGGTGCATTATTCCATCAGTCTACTTTCAGGGATTTGTTCGGATTGAAAGGCTTGTCGTTCACAGCTGGGTTGCGTCTGGATTATGAGAAGATGAGGATGGATTATAATTCGGGAACGGCAATGGGATATACGGTAGGTATTAAAGGTGAAATGGTGCAAAACGGTCAGGTTATCAGAGAGATACCAATGATGCCCGAAACCGCCCTGACCGTACAGTCACGTTATCAGGGTTCTATCGAAAAAGATTACCTGCAATTGTTGCCGAAATTCGCCTTGCAATATGATTTCAAAAATAATTTGGGAAATGTGTATACTACGGTCAGTAAGGGCTACCGCTCGGGAGGATATAATATCCAGATGTTCTCTGACTTGTTACAATCGAGTTTGAAGAATGACATGATGAAACAGTCTAAAGATGAAATCATGCCTCATGTACCGGACCGGTTCAAAGAACTGGTTGACGGATATTTTCCCGATGCAGGAGAAAATCCGGATGCACGCTCGGCAACGGAATACAAACCTGAGCAAACCTGGAACTACGAAATAGGAACTCACCTGAACCTTTTTAATAACCGTTTGCGTACTGATGCCGCTCTCTTCTGGTTGGAGACACGCGACCAGCAAATTTCGCGCTTTGCCGGAGAAAGCGGATTGGGGCGTGAAACGGTAAATGCAGGAAAGAGCCGTAGCCTGGGAGCCGAGATTTCTCTTGCCATTGCCGTAACCACAGATTTCACGGTAAACGCCAACTACGGATATACGTATGCCACCTTCAAAGACTATGTAACCAATGCCCGTGTAAACGGAAAACTTCAGGAAATCAGCTACAATGATAATTATGTACCTTTTGTTCCCAAACACACATTGACTGTGGGAGGACAGTATATCTTCCGTATCAATCCGGGACATTGGTTAGACCGTATCCAGCTGAATGCCAACTATACAGGTGCAGGGCGCATCTACTGGACAGAAGGAAATACCGTCAGCCAGTCTTTCTATGGAACATTGAACGGAAGAGTATCTTTTGAAAAAGGCAATGGCGCCATCGCTCTTTGGGTGAAAAATATGCTGGATAAAGATTACGCCGCTTTCTATTTTGAAAGTATGAGTAATGGGTTCTTGCAGAAAGGACGTCCGGTACAGGCAGGAATAGAGTTGAGGTGTAAATTCTGAAAGATTATTTATTGATAGCCCCGCAATGCGGACACACTCCTTTCGCTTTCAATTTCTGCCCACAGTTGCCACAACGATAGCGGGAGGTGGATAATGAAATCCGAAATCTTCTGTAAAATACGTATATAAAAACAGCCAAGAACAAGTAACCGATGTATATGTGGGTGGTCAAAATAAAGAAGAAGTAACAGAAGATACAGCAAGAGGCGAGACCTAAAAGATAGAATACTGCCGCTGCGGGAGTGAGCTGGCGAAAAAGGTCATCGAGCACCGCTAATAATACCACAATGAAAAGCCATAGGCTTAATAAGAAAGCTGACAAGATGAATGGGACTTTGAAAGGTGACAAAGTGGGATTGAAATAAAAGTGCTGCCACGTATCGGGTACAAAGACTTGGATAGATTCATAAATCGTGGCGCTAAATGCCATAAGCAGGCATAGCAACAAGGGGTATACGCTATCGATATCATTGAAATAGACCATTCTCAATTGTTTGCGACGGAATGCACGGAATAACCAAACCGCCACGAACAATGCAAAGACAACAATGAAGTAGGAAGCGTGGGTATCACTGAACAGATAGATGGATTGCGATATGCTATCTGTAGGCACAAAAGAGTGGATCATATCTGTTTCACGGATCCAACCTTGTATGTCTTGTGTATGGGCAAGTTTTACCCAAACACTATCTACACTGTCCTGAGGATGAATGGCAAATTCGGCCACTACTACACGATCGCCTTTATAGAGCATGTTATAGCAGTCTTTCACCGGCAAACAAGCCAGACTTACGGAGTCGTTCCGAACTTCAAGGTTGGTATTCCAGGTGTAGTGGCGTTCATACAGATAAGTCAGAGAATCGCGGGTCTTGGCACTCAGAGTTTCATCCTCAAGATTAGGGCGAGGATAATGGCAGGAAGAAAACATAAATAAGAATCCTATCATCCAGAAGAAAGGAAACAAAAGAGTATGTAGCCGTAAAAATTTCATCCTTATTTATTTTTCTTTTTTATTACCATTATTCTGTCACCACTTTCATCTGGCAGTGCTTACAATCAAAATCCAAACGGAAACGCTTACCATCGGCCGCTACAAGATAATAGGGTTCACGATAGGGAGATCGTAGCTTTTGATGTGTAGGACACCAACCCATGCTATAGCGTAGACAATGTTTGCAAAACATAAGTACCGCATTCTGAACCGGTTGCTTTTCGTAGGCAGGTTCTACAGACAATACACCATGCGACAAATAAAAGCTCTTGGCAGCCGTGTTCATTACATTACCCAAATAAGTCAACGAAGTCATAGGAAATGCATGTCGGGTAGGTTTCCAAACGGTCAATTCCCTACGATAGGTAATGCGACGGACAGCTATCAGCTTCTCTATGACTCGACGACGCCAATCAGCTATTACGGATGCCGGAATAAACCAGTTCTGTGACAATTTGAGTACAAGACCGGAAGCTTCATCTGAAACGTTGTTTACGACTTCGAACGGAGTATTTCCCAATTTGCTCAATTGGGTACGTAGATTTTCTGCTTGCGGAGTACGTGCCAATTCCTTTGAATAAGGGAATGACAGCGTTACACGGTTATCATCCTCGTCTGTAGCAGTTAAAGCAAAGCCCCAAGAGGTGTCTGATAGTTCCCAGTTGACTGCAAGTTTTCGTTCGGAAGACTTACGGACAAGAATACGTTCGAAATCCTGATCGAAATTACGATAAAGACGGGTACGAGGTTTGATATGCGGCACTTCTCCTGCCGGATAAAGCTTATTACCATCTACCCGATTAATACGAAATCCTTGCAGACCATTTTGTTCATCCAAAAAACATACTCCATCACCATTATGGAAAGGTTTCACACCGGCAACAGTAAGATAATTACCACGTTGTTCCTTCAACGTTCCCATTTCTTCGCCCAAGGACTTAGGGGTATCAAAGGAAGCAATATCCTGCCGACGACCTTGCAGAAAATAGTTCGTGAAGCCACGGCTGAAGCTTTTATCCAACTGAGGTTTAAAATCAAAATGGCAAGCTCCGGAAGAAGCACGAACATATTCTTTACGACGAGCAAAGATGGCATCCAACTTTTGGCGGTAGGCGGCAGTAACATTCTTCACATATGAAACATCCTTCAGACGCCCCTCTATCTTCAGAGAAGTGGCTCCAGCATCAAGCAAGTCTTCCAACACTTCACTTTGATTGAGGTCTTTCAAAGAAAGCAGGTGTTTGTCACGTACAATCGTTTTTCCATCAGCATCTATCAGATTGAAGGGTAAACGGCAGAATTGTGCACATTCCCCCCGGTTGGCACTACGGCCAAAGCATGCCTGGCTTACATAACATTGTCCGCTATAACTGACACAAAGCGCACCATGTACAAAGACTTCAAGTTGAGTCTCAGGACAAGCTTCATGGATCGTGCGAATTTCCTGCAACGAAAGTTCACGGGCCAATACTATTTGCCGGAAACCGGCGTCTGATAGGAAACGCACTTTTTCCGGTGTACGGTTATCCATTTGAGTACTGGCATGCAAAGGAATAGGTGGCAGGTTCAGACGTGTTATTCCCATATCCTGTACTATCAGCGCATCTACACCGACACGATATAATTCATTGATCATCCGTTCGGTCTCGACCAACTCCTCTTCTTTCAAAATGGTATTGACAGTTACATAGATACGTACATTATACAGATGGGCATATTTTACTAAAGCGGCAATATCTTCCAAAGAATTGATAGCGGCGGCACGCGCACCAAAACGAGGCGCGCCTATGTATACCGCATCTGCACCGTGGTTTACTGCTTCAATACCACATTCCAAATTCTTGGCAGGAGCCAAAAGTTCTATTTTACGTTGCCTGCTCATTCTATATCTTCAATATTATACGGAGTTTCCTGATACACGAAATAATTCAGCCAATTGGAGAATAATAAATTGGCATGTGCACGCCAGCGTACTAATACACCTTTATCCGGATCATCATCCACATAATAGTTACGAGGCATTTCAATGGGAAGTCCTTTACCCAAATCACGGCGATATTCCGTATCTAAAGTCAATGGAGAATATTCGGAATGTCCGGTTACAAAGAATTCACGTCCGCCACGGGCCACAACCAAATGCACGCCTGACTCTTTCGATTCGGAAAGTAGTGTCAGTTCAGGTACTTTCAAGATATCTTCTTTTCTTACTTCCGTATGGCGACTATGAGGTACAAAGAATATATCATCGAAACCTCGGAATATGGGATGCAGGGGAAGTAAAGTACGATGTTCGAAAATACCGAACATTTTCTGATCTAACGCATACTTGGGCACACCGTAATGATGATACAGTCCGGCTTGAGCAGCCCAACAAATATAAAGAGTCGAAGTGACGTGTGTACGTGCCCAATCAAAGATATCTGTTATTTCATCCCAATAGGTGACTTCTTCGAAATCCATTTGTTCTACAGGAGCACCGGTAATAATCATACCATCGTACTTCTCACCACGCATTTTATCAAAGTCGGTATAAAACGCTTTCATGTGTTCTATCGGAGTATTCTTAGATGTATGACTCTTGATTTTCATGAACGAAATTTCTACCTGCAACGGAGTATTGGATAGTAAACGCACAAGATCCGTTTCCGTTGTAATCTTTAACGGCATCAAGTTCAATATCACAATCCGTAGCGGACGAATATCCTGTTGAGTTGCGCGAGAGTTGTCGATGACGAAAATATTTTCCTCTTTCAGTAGTTCTATCGCAGGAAGTTTATCGGGTAAATTTAAAGGCATGACTTTGTTCTATGATTTAACTGATTACTATATACGATTTTAGCGTGTAAAGTTAGATAAAAAATCAGTGTGCTATGAATTATTTATAGAAGTTTTTATTGAATTATAGTCCTAAACAATATAAATTATAATACATTTGTCTTCACAAACGATAAATATGTGCCAAAAAAGAAGAACGAAAAGCACCACGGCATTAAGTGTACTGCCGAATGAGAAGCATTCAAAAGTGTAAATACTTTTCTATACCAACTATGGTTCTGTTCAGTCTAATATTTTGATACACAATTTTATGAGAATGAACCATAGGCAGAAATACATCTGTCTCATAAATAACACATGAAATGAAAAGAAATGCTTTAAAGAGAGAGGTATGTAAAATACTGTACGCAGTACCTATCAGTCTTGCTTTGATTAACACATCTTGTATCAACAAAATCGGAGACGACATCGAAGAAGGAACTATACCTATTTCGTTTTCCACAAAAATCAGTAAAAGTACAACAAAGGCAACCACATCTGCCTTTGAATTAGGAGATCGAGTAGGTTTATTCGCAATGTTGACATCTACTTCCTTAAATAACCAGCGATATATTGATAATCTTTGTCTGGAATGTGGAGAAGATGCACTATTGATACCTGAAAAAGAGGTGTTTTATCCGGAGGGCGATGCTACTTTGGATTTTATCAGTTATTATCCCTATCATAAAGAAGGAATATCTAATGGAAATTCTATCTTGAATATTTCGGTAGAAGCTAATCAAAGCACGAAAGTCAAACACTCTGTTTCTGATTTTCTAACTGCAAAAGTCAACAAGGTACAAAGTGGAAACGAACCGGTAGAATTAACATATAAACATCAACTTGCCAAAATCAATATTACTCTATCGCCCAAAGAAGGTGAAAATGCAGATGACATACTGAAAGCTAATCCTAAAATCATTGCCACAGGATTTAATACACAAGCCTTGTACGATCTTCAAACTGGAAACATATCAGGATTGACAACAAAGGCAGATATCTCACCTTTCGGAAACTGGAAGAAGCAAAGTAACGGCACATTGTCAGGAAAAGAATTCATCATTATCCCTCAGGAAGACACAAACGGCGAACAGGCTTTCCTATTAGAATGGAACGGTAAATTATATACCTGCCCAATGCCGGCAGTCACAATGAAAGGTAATACAGAGTTTGAAATTTCTATCGATGCCATACAAGCTACCAGTCAAGTTCTAAACTGTATTACAAGTAGCATAAAGGCATGGGAATATCAGGAAAACGGACAAAGTGAAAATAATCATAACTTAACCGGTGTCCGCATTGCAGCATTGTCTTTCTCCACATCTGATGTATACAGAGTATACTATCAAAGTATGCCTGTCGCTGAGATATGTAAAGAGTATCTTTATTCGGCTAACAATATTGCTTCGCGCGCTATTGTTGTTTATCCGGTAGTGAATGAAAAGACTGATTTACAAAAAGGAGACGTATTACAATTACTGGATGAGAAAGGAAAGGTACATGGCGGTAACGTAAGTTGGGATACAGAAAAGAACTCACTGACCTATACGGCCGGAAACTCTGAAATCATTGAAAGCTTCTATATCAATGAAAATGGGAAAATCACTTTGGTAAAGCCCAATACTCCGACAACTATAAATGTTAGCAACTATCAAATAAGAGATATACGAAACGGGAAACTACAAACTTATCCTATCGTAAAGATTGGCACACAGTATTGGATGAAAGAAGATTTACAGGCAACTTATTATTTAGACAAGACACCGGTTACTTTCAAAACAAAGTTAGGTGAAGGAGCCGGTTACTTTCAGGACGATAACAAAACGCTGTTTTTCTATAATGGAGAAGCATTATTAAAGGGAGAATTAGCACCTCTAGGATGGGAGGTACCCAATAAAGAGGATTGGAATAAACTGATAACATATATCAACAACAGCGCCTCTACACTCAAATCAGGGATTTGGAAAACATTTAACGCCGAGCAAGAAATTTCTCCTGTTACTAACCTTAGTGGTTTGAGTATCCTGCCCAATGGACTATATACCGAAGGAAAAGACACAGGAAACCCCCTCCACGGTAATGCAGGTACTACTGCTGTCCATTGGATAAATGGAGACACCCAAGGAACATTAGCAGAAGATGGTATCCTCCTTATGGGCAATACAGACCTCGTTACTTTTGGCAGCAACAAAGTTAAAAATAAAGATTACTACCAAGCCTTTTCCATACGCTGTATAAAAGAATAGCCACTCAAAAAGGCATATCTCATTTCTTTTTCGTATTTTTGTTCCCAATGTGCAAGTTTTTTGCCAATTGGACAAAGATAACGAAAAAGAAATGAGAGTAATCGACCTGATACACAGTAACGAAAAAACAGCTTTTTCATTTGAAATACTGCCGCCACTGAAAGGTACAGGCATCGAAAAGTTGTACGAAACCATAGATACATTAAGGGAATTCGACCCTAAGTACATAAACATCACTACACACCGCAGTGAATATGTGTACAAAGATCTCGGTAACGGACTGTTTCAGCGTAATCGTCTACGTCGCCGTCCCGGCACGGTAGCTGTGGCTGCCGCTATCCAAAACAAATATAATATCACTGTAGTGCCCCATCTTCTTTGCAGTGGTTTCAGTTGTGAAGACATTGAATACGAATTGCTCGACCTGCAATTTCTGGGGATTACGGATTTATTGGTATTGCGCGGTGACAAAGCTAAGCACGAATCTGTTTTCACGCCCGAAACTGACGGTCACAGTCACGCTATAGAACTGGAAGAACAAATCAATAATTTTAATAAAGGTATCTTTGTAGACGGTTCGGAAATGAAAGTTACAAAAACACCTTTTTCATACGGAGTAGCATGCTATCCCGAAAAACATGAAGAATCTCCCAATATGGCAAGTGACCTGTATTGGTTAAAGAAAAAGATGGAAACCGGAGCGGAATATGCCGTTACCCAGCTTTTCTTCGATAATCAAAAATATTTCCACTTTGTGGAACGTGCACGTAAAGAAGGTATCACCATTCCCATTATTCCAGGTATCAAGCCATTTAAAAAGCTATCACAACTTAGCATGATACCCAAGACTTTCAAAGTGGATTTACCTGAGGAGTTAACGCATGAAGCTTTGAAGTGTAAGACTGATGCGGATGCTCAAGAAGTCGGTATAGAATGGTGTATAAAACAGTGTAAAGAGTTGATGATACATGGGGTACCAAGTATTCATTTCTACTCTATTGGCGCAGTAGACAGCATTAGGGAAGTTGCCAAACAAATATATTGATGAAAATAAATTCAACCGGAACCATATCTTAAACTATAGATAGGTTTTGAGCAAAGATAAATCGTAAATAAACAGTGATTAGTTTCAAGGACGTAATAGGACAAGAGACTGCCAAGAAGCGGTTAATTCAAGAGGTACAAGAAGGGCGTATCCCTCATGCCCAGCTCTTTTGTGGACCAGCAGGAACCGGAAAACTCCCGTTAGCAATGGCGTATGCCCGTTATATATGTTGTCCTAACCGTACGGAAACAGATGCTTGCGGCACTTGTCCATCCTGCGTCAAATGGAACAAATTAGTACATCCAGACGTTCATTTTGTTTTTCCCATCGTAAAAAGTGCTAAAGGGAAAAAAGAAGTGTGTGACGATTATATAGCAGATTGGAGACATTTTGTCCTGAACAATCCTTATTTTGCTCTGAATCATTGGTTGAACGAGATAGGTGCAGAAAACGGACAAGCCATCATATACGCCAAAGAAAGCGATGAAATAACTCGTAAACTCAGTCTAAAATCCAGCGAAGGAGGATATAAAGTCACCATAGTCTGGCTTCCGGAAAAGATGCACGAAGTTTGTGCCAACAAATTGCTGAAATTATTGGAAGACCCCCCTGAAAAGACCGTATTTCTGTTGGTTTCCGAAACACCGGACATGATACTTCCAACCATTCTCAGCCGTACGCAACGTTTCAATATCCGTGCGATAGAAGAAACAGAAATAGCAAATGCCTTATCGCAAAAATATGGCATACAACCGGCTGACAGTCAAAATATTGCCCATTTGGCAAACGGAAACTTCATTAAAGCTCTGGAAACAATCCATCTGAATGAAGAAAACGAACTCTTTTTTAATCTGTTCGTCAGCCTAATGCGTCTCTCTTATCAACGTAAGATAAAAGAAATGAAACAGTGGAGCGAACAACTTGCAACAATGGGACGCGAACGCCAAAAGAATTTTCTGGGATATTGCCAACGCATGATCCGGGAAAACTTCATCTACAACCTACATCGGAAAGAGATGAGCTATATGACCATATCGGAACAAAACTTCGCCACCCGCTTCTCACCGTTTGTCAACGAACGAAACATCATGGGAATTATGGATGAGTTAAGTGAAGCGCAGGGACATATCGAACAGAACGTAAATGCGCGTATGGTATTTTTTGATTTCTCACTGAAAATGATTGTATTATTAAAACAATAGATAAAAATGGACTTTATACTACATAATGGAAGCGGAGGTCTTTGCTGCAAAAGTTGTGGCAGACAAGATAAGCAATTGAATACTTACGACTGGCTAGCCGATATACCGGGTAATGCCGAAGAGTCGGACATGGTAGAGATACAGTTCAAGAATACCCGTAAAGGATATTTCCGTAACAGCAATAAAATTCCTTTGGAAAAAGGAGATATCGTAGCCGTTGAAGCCACACCCGGACATGATATAGGTATAGTAACGCTGACAGGCCGTCTTGTTCCTCTTCAGATGAAGAAAGCCAATATCAAATCGGAAGCAGACATCAAGCGTATTTACCGCAAAGCCAAGCCGGTGGATATGGATAAATATAACGAAGCCAAGTCACGTGAACATGACACCATGATCCGTGCACGCCAAATAGCCCTCGACCTCAATCTTAACATGAAAATCGGTGACGTGGAATATCAGGGAGACGGAAATAAAGCCATCTTCTACTACATTGCCGATGAACGTGTAGATTTTCGTCAATTAATCAAGGTACTTGCCGAAGCATTCCATGTACGTATCGAAATGAAACAAATCGGTGCGCGCCAAGAAGCAGGTCGTATTGGAGGTATCGGTCCTTGTGGACGTGAACTTTGTTGTGCCACTTGGATGACTTCTTTCGTTTCAGTATCTACCAGTGCCGCACGCTTTCAGGATATCTCATTGAATCCGCAAAAACTGGCCGGACAATGTGCCAAACTAAAGTGTTGTCTCAACTACGAAGTAGATTGTTATGTAGAAGCCCAAAAACGTTTGCCGTCCAAAGAGATTGAGTTGGAAACCAAAGATGGTATATTCTACTTCTTCAAAGCAGATATTCTAAGTAACCAAATAACTTACTCCAGCGATAAAAATATACCGGCTAATCTGGTTACTATCAGTGGCAGACGCGCATTTGAAATAATAGGTCTGAACAGGCGAGGTATTAAGCCGGAAAGTTTATTGGAAGAAACACGCCAACAAGAGCCCAAGAAACCTGTAGATTTACTGGAACAGGAAAGTCTGACCCGCTTCGACCGTAACCGCAAGAATAAAGGTGGTGACAACAACGGGGGCGGCAATAACGGAAATGCTAACGGTAACCGGAATAAGAAGAAGAAAAAAAATAATCGTCCGCAAGGAGGCGAACAAGTTGCCACTCCACAATCAAAAGAGCAGCAGCCTAAACAACCCCAGGACCGACAATCCAGGTCGGGAGGAACATCCAGACAAAACAGTGAACAACAAGGTGGACAGGAGCAAGGAGAACGTTCGCAACGGAACAACAATAACCGGAGGAATTTCCGCAACAACAAGTCCAATCCTCAAGGAGACAAATCCACTGCTCCTCAAGGAGATAAACCCGCTCAAAATGACAAACCTGCCTAAAAATAAGAGGTTACATTTAAAAGGTATCATCCTGCTGTTTATCGTAAGTGCATTGAGCGCTTGCGATAAACAGACGGTATATCATACCTTCCAAGCCATAGCACAAGAAGGTTGGTTGAAGGAGGACACTTTATTTTTCAACGTCGAAGTACCCGATTCTCAAACTTATTACAAACTTTCCATTGAAATCCGTAACAAAAACAACTATCCTTATCAAAACTTAGGACTCTCCATTTGTTATGATGGTCCTGAAATCGTAAAGTTACCGGCAGATACACTGAATGCCATCTTAGCCACAAAAGAAGGTATTTGGAAAGGTGACGGCTGGGGAGGTTTATATCAATCAATTCTTCACGTAGGCAGTATAAAAATAGACAAAGCCGGTACCTATCACTTTAAAGTCGCCTATACTCTACCCGATAAAAGCTTACAGGGAATCAACGATATCGGTCTTCACATAAAAAGATAAAGTCCCCCTATCAAAGTCTCCGATTACGTCCCGCATCAATACGTAGGAAGATAAAAAGTAGAATGGTAAATCCCCACAGAGAGGAACCGCCATAACTGAAAAAAGGCAACGGAATACCTATCACAGGCGTCAATCCCAATACCATACCGATATTGATAAACAAGTGAAAAAGGAAGATACTCAATACAGAATAACCATACACCCTACCGAAAACAGACTGTTGCCGTTCCGCCATCACTATCAGGCGAAGTATCAAGATAAGGAATAATAACAATACAGCTGTAGAACCTACAAAGCCTTCTTCTTCACCTACCGTACAAAAAATAAAATCAGTATCCTGTTCGGGTACATATTTTAATTTTGTTTGGGTACCATTCAAAAAGCCCTTTCCTGTCAGCCCACCGGAACCAATGGCAATCTTTGACTGATTAACATTATATCCGGCACCAGTCAAGTCTTCTTCCATACCTAATACTACTTTTATACGTATCTGCTGGTGAGGCTCCAACACCTTATTAAAGAAGTAGTCACTGGAGTAAAGAAAACCTATAGACCCTATCGCAAACAATCCGATAAGAAAATAAGCTATATGGCGTTCGCTTAAAGAAAGAAAAACGAGATAACCGACAACAAGCACACACAATCCCCACTGTACCCAGACAAGATTGAAAGAAGTTATATACTCTGAAACCAGATAAGCAATAAGCAATACACTCATTGAACCCGCCAGTATATTACGGACAGGTTCCCAACGTTTTTTATAAACCCATATCATGCCACCGGCAAAGAACAACACCATCGACAATACGGTAAACTCTCCAATAGGCGTCGGTGTATCGGCTATAAAAACATTATCAAAACGAATGCCAACCACGAAATAAATTACCGCGCAAATCCCCGAGAACAATACCACCCCCGGCATACCTTCCCTATAAAGCATCAAGAAAAAAGCCATATATACCAACGCCGAACCGGTCTCCCGTTGCAAGATAATCAGCATCATAGGAAAAAGAATAAGAAACATCAACATCAAGGCGTTTTTCCAATTCTTCATTGTAAACGAATACGCACTCATATATTTGGCAAGCGCCAGCGCCGTAGCAAATTTGGCAAACTCAGCCGGTTGTAAACTAACGGGACCCATCACCAGCCACGATCGAGACCCTTTCGTATCGGGCGCTATAAATATCGTGACTATCAAGAGCAACATCAACCCTATATATATAAGGTACGCGAACATGTCATAAACAGTATCGTCCAGCATCAACAAAACAAAACCAAGTCCAAAGGAACAGATGATCCATACGAACTGCTTACCGGCACGAGTGGAAAAGTCCAAAAAATCACGATCGCCATAATCATAACTTGCGCCGCAAACACTGAACCATCCGAAGACAATGAGCAACAGATAAACGACAATCGTCACCCAGTCCAACGATTTCCATATATTATCTCTCCTCGTCACCATACAATATCACTCGATTACTGAATTCTTCTGCCCGTATCTCATTCTCTGGAGACAACTTCCCATGTAAATACTGATCCATCATCATAGCACCAATAGGCACACCATAGACTGCACCGAAACCACCGTTTTCCACATAAACCGCAATGGCTATTTTCGGGTTATCCATCGGAGCAAAGCCCATAAACACGGAGTGGTCTTTTCCACGGTTCTGCGCCGTACCTGTCTTACCACAAGCTTCCACACCCGGCAAAATCGTACCTACCATACGACAAGTAGCACTACCTGTACTTCCCGTAACAGCCGCACGCATACCTTTGACAATCTCTTCATAATATTCCCTCCTAATTGTCGGTACACGTGGTGTACGGTAGATACTGTCTAACTCGTTATCTTGTATCTCCTTCACGATATGCGGTGTAATGAAATGTCCACGATTGGCTATAGTTGCACTAAGATTGGCTATTTGTAAAGGAGTTGCAAGAATTTCACCCTGTCCGATGGAAATACTGATCACCGTCAAACCGTTCCAATATCCCCGATACGCCTTATCGTAGAATTTGGCATTGGGTATCAATCCCCGTTGCTCACCGGGAAGGTCGGTACCCAGACGATAACCAAAGCCTTGAGAAACCATATGATCTTTCCATACCGTAATGGCATTTTGCGGAGAGCCGTATTTCTTGTCACTGAACATACGGAATAATCCCCAGCAGAAATAAGAATTACAAGATGTAGCAATCGCCGGAATTAATGACAAAGGCGAAGCATGCCCATGGCACCCTACGTGTAGACTTCCATAATTAAACCCATGCGCACATGGAAAAGTAGGATAATCTTCGTGGATAATCTCTTCTTCCAAAAACGTCAAGGCTTGTGCTGTTTTAAAAGTAGACCCCGGAGGATAGGCTCCCATAATAGCACGGTTCAACAGAGGTTTCCTCTTATCTGCCTGCAACATACGATGGTTCTTGCCACGCTGGCGTCCAATCATCAAATGGGGATCGAAACTAGGTGAAGAAACCATACAGAGAATTTCTCCGGTAGCAGGTTCAATGGCAACGATCGCACCTATTTTATGTTTCAATAAACGTTCACCCAACATTTGCAGGTCAATATCAATACCCAATGTCAGATTCTTGCCAGGTACGGAAGGCCGGTCCAACTTTCCATCCATATAATGTCCTTGAATGCGTCCGTGCGCATCACGAAGCAATATTTCCACTCCTTTTTCTCCACGCAGATACTTCTCGTATGATTTCTCAATACCTTGTTTGCCGATATAGTCACCACGGATGTAATAATCATCCGTTTCAATATCTTTCTTTGAGACCTCACCGATATCACCCAAGGCGTGAGCGGCAGAATTATAGGTATATTGACGAATAGTACGTCTTTGAATATAGAAGCCGGGAAACTTGAATAGTTTTTCTTGAAACACTCCACATTCCTCGGCAGAAAGCTGGGTCATAAACACCTGATGTGTATATTTGGAATAACCGGGATTCATCCAACGGTTTTTCACGTCCTTCATACGTTTGGTAAACTGTTCAAGAGTTATATTCAACGCATGACAAAAATCAAGTGTATCCAGTTGCGTCACTTCACGCGGAACGAAAGTTATATCATACGCAGGCTGGTTGAACACCAACAACTTGCCATTACGATCATATATAGCTCCACGGGAGGGATATTGTATTTTGTTCAGAAAAGCATTACTATCCGCATTCTTCTTGTAATCATCTGTCATGATCTGCAAATCGAACAAACGGAACACATAGAGCAGAACGATGACAACAGCCGCCGCACCTATCACATACTTCCGTTTTTCAAGCGTATAATCTTTCATTTCTTTCTAATCCCTTCTATTGCCATAATACAGATTACAGTCAGCAATGTGCTCGCCACAATCCTCAACAACAAGGTTCCCATATGGGCAAAGGAAAAGAACTCAATGACAAGCAACATACCATGATGCACAAAGACACAGGCAACCAGATATTTCAAAAAAGGAGAAACACCCATTGTATGTATCGCAGGTACAAGTGCATCCAACGTATCACGAGGTACAAACAAACGCAGAAAAGCAGGACGCAAGAAAGCCAATAATACTGTAGCCGATGCATTCATCCCCGGAGTATCAGAAAAGATATCGACCGTCAGTCCAAGGAAGAAAGCCCACAACATCAAAACATTGCGCGATACATCCGACTCGAACTTCAATATCAGATAGATATACAGAAACGGAGTGGCATATCCAGCAATATGCACATTATTCAGAATTAGTACCTGTAACAGTACCAGACCTATGAACCATCCTATTTTATGTAGATAATTGAGAGCCAAGTTTCCTACGATTTAACGATTTACAATTGGAATTAGTTTATTGTATTATCACAGTTTCATCTCATCACGCTATCACCTTACTACCTCATCACCCTGTCACCTCTCTTCACTCTTCTTCCCTCGCTTCCAATGCCTTTTGTTCTTCCTGTCCACTACGCGAAATCACACGCACATTACTTACCTTTCCAAAGTCTGTAGCCAACTTAATTTTCAACAAATATGAAAGTCCATCATGCGAATCGGACATGTCATCTACCGTACCGACCAATACACCTTCGGGAAATACAGTGGAATAGCCACTGGTTACAACCGTATCACCCAGATTAAATTCCGCATGGCGAGGCAAGTCTTTCAGATAAGCAAAACGGGAATCACCTCCTTCCCATTTCAGATAGCCGAAATAATCGCTACCCACAATCTTACAACTGATACTGGACTTACTATTCAACAAAGGAAGCACCAGCGAGTAATGGGGAGAAGTCTTATAAACAATGCCTACCACACCATTAGCATCCACCACTCCCATTTCAGGACGAATACTATCCAGCGTACCACGATCAAGGGTCATGTAGTTGTCTGCCCGTGTCAGACTGTTTTTCACTACATTTGCCTTAAATATGGCATACTTTTCAGGAGACAGACGTTCCAAACTATATAACCTTGTAGAATCCAAGCCTTTTTCCTGCAAAGTCTTCTCCAAAAAAGCTACCCGTTGTTCCAGCCATATATTCCGGTCAAGCAGATCTTCATTAACCGACTTTAGATGAAAATAAGAACTGATACCTCCCGAAATTTCATAAACCTTCCCGGCTATTCCGTTGGCAGATGTAAAATAAACGCTCTGCTGGTAATGGTTGAAACGAAACAATAAAACAAAACTGGTAACCTCTAACAACAGGAAGAGGAACCAGTAATTGTATTTAATAAGGAAGTTCAGTAAATTTCGCATGCCTGTATTATCTCATTAAGAATGAGAAGCGGTCAACATTCTTCAATGCTATGCCTGTACCTTTGGCAACTGCATGCAAGGGATCTTCCGCAATGTGAAACGGTATGTTTATCTTATCAGTCAAACGTTTGTCGAGTCCGCGGAGCAAAGCACCACCACCAGCCAGATAGATGCCGTTGTGTACAATATCGGCATACAGTTCGGGAGGGGTATTCTCCAATGCGCTCAAGATAGCAGTTTCAATCTTGGAGATAGACTTCTCCAAACAATGCGCTACCTCCTGATAACATACGGGCACTTCCATAGGCAATGCAGTAATACGGTTCGGACCATGAACAATATAATCTTCGGGAGCATCCTCACCCAGTTCGGTCAAAGCAGCACCTACATTGATCTTAATACGTTCGGCCATACGTTCACTGACCTTTACATTATGCTGGCGACTCATGTATTCTTGAATATCAGCAGTCAAATCATCACCGGCAATACGGATAGAATTATTAGAAACGATCCCCCCTAAAGAGATAACGGCAATTTCCGTAGAGCCACCACCTATATCGACAATCATATTGCCTTCCGGAGCTTCCACATCGATACCGATACCGATAGCGGCAGCCATAGGCTCAAAAATCAGATATACGTCACGTCCGCCTGCATGCTCGGCAGAGTCGCGTACGGCACGAAGTTCTACCTCAGTACTACCCGAAGGGACACCGATTACCATACGGAGTGAAGGAGAGAACAAACGGTTACGGTTGTTCACCATCTTGATAAGTCCGCGTATCATCTGCTCGCAAGCGTAGAAATCAGCAATCACACCGTCGCGCAAAGGACGGATGGTACGTATGTTTTCGTGGGTCTTTTCGTGCATCAACTTTGCCTTTTCGCCCACGGCAATCATCTTATCGGTACGACGGTCCAGTGCCACTACCGAAGGCTCATCCACCACAATCTTACCATTCGTGGTGATGATGGTATTGGCTGTGCCAAGGTCCATCGCTATTTCTTGTGTAAAAGAGAATAATCCCATCTAAATTAAAAATTG
This sequence comes from Bacteroides sp. OM08-11, assembly GCF_003438665.1. Taxonomy (NCBI): domain Bacteria; kingdom Pseudomonadati; phylum Bacteroidota; class Bacteroidia; order Bacteroidales; family Bacteroidaceae; genus Bacteroides; species Bacteroides sp. OM08-11. The sequence goes on along the minus strand of NZ_QSTJ01000012.1, from coordinate 24,563 downwards.
AGAATTAAAAATTGAAAAATATATCTTACATCGGGAACTGAGAATTAAAAAGAAAGAGTATTATTTTTCAATTTTTAATTCTCAATTCTCAATTCAATTAGTGTTTAAAGTGACGGAATCCTGTCGTTACCATTGCCATGCCATGTTCGTTGCAATATTTAAACGAAAGCTCGTCTTTAATACTTCCACCCGGTTGGATAACGGCCGTCACACCTTCATTACCCGCAATCTCCACACAATCGGGGAAGGGGAAGAAGGCATCGCTTGCCATGACGGCACCATTCAGATCGAAACCGAAGTTCTTGGCTTTCTCAATAGCTTGTTTCAAAGCATCCACACGACTGGTCTGGCCAACACCGCTTGCCAACAATTGTTTACCTTTTGCCAATACGATAGCGTTTGATTTACTGTTCTTCACAATCTTGTTGGCAAACAACATATCTTCTATTTCCTGAGCTGTCGGAGCTTTCGCGGTCACAGTTTTCAACTCCTCAGGAGTTTCCACTTTAAGGTCACGATCTTGTACCAATACACCATTCAGCAAAGAGCGGAACTGTTTCTTGGGCAAAGCAGTTTGTTTACGAACCAAGATAATGCGGTTCTTCTTCTGACCCAGGATTTCCAATGCATCAACATCATAATCGGGAGCGATAATCACCTCAAAGAAAATCTTATTGATTTCTTCGGCAGCAGCTTTGTCAATCACGGCATTCGTGATAAGTACACCGCCAAAGGCAGATACGGGATCACCGGCAAGCGCATCGTTCCATGCCTCCAACACCGTTGGACGTGAAGCCAATCCACAGGCGTTGTTATGCTTCAGGATAGCGAAAGTTGTATCAGTAAATTCGTCAATCAAATCAACGGCAGCGTTAATGTCAAGCAGGTTATTATAAGAAATCTCCTTACCGTGGATTTGGTCGAACATAGCATCGATGTTGCCGTAGAAATAACCTTTCTGATGTGGGTTTTCACCGTAACGCAGTGTCTTTTGATTGTTGGCCGACTGACGGAAAGCAGATCCCTCCTCACCGTCGAAGTAATTGAAAATAGCCGAATCGTAATGAGAAGAAACGGCGAAAGCTTCTTTGGCAAACCAACGGCGCTCTTCGATCGAAGTAACGGCTCCATGTTCCATCAACATATCACGCAACGGTTGGTACTGAGCTTGTGAAGCAACAATCACCACATCGTTATAATTCTTGGCAGCGGCACGAATTAAAGAGATACCGCCTATATCAATTTTTTCGATAATAGCAGGCTCTTCAGCACCACTTGCCACAGTTGCTTCAAAGGGATAAAGGTCAACGATGACGAGGTCTATCTCAGGAATTTCATATTTTTCAATCTGTTGCATGTCTTGTTCCAATCCACGACGGCAAAGAATACCTCCGAATATTTTCGGATGCAAAGTTTTTACACGTCCGCCTAAAATGGAAGGGTATGTAGTAAGGTCTTCCACTGCCTTGCAGGGATATCCCAAAGATTCTATAAATTGACGTGTTCCACCGGTTGAAAGGAATTCTACACCTTCTTCGTGCAGTTTGGTAATAATTTCGTCCAAACCCTCTTTGTGGTAAACAGATACCAGAGCTGTTTTAATTCTTTTTGTTTCAGACATGATTTGCTTATTTAAAAGTACGCGTATATTTAAATTAGTGGGGCAAAGTTACAAATTTTGTTCTTTCGCACATACATTCATACACAATAAATTGATGTAATTATTTGCAAAACATTACGATCCTCTCTCTTTCTCCATTCCGCATCCCACAGAAACTCCTCAAACAGGTAAAACCAATTATATAATAAGCATAGTTTGTGCCACCTAATTGGCACGACTTTGCCACTTATTTGGCACAGTTATGCCAATAAACAGGCAAAGCAGTGCCAATAAAGTGGCAACGATTGACGCTCAGACAGGCAAAGAATGAACAATATCTTCGATAAGGGCAAGCGAATGAAACACCCTCTTTTTCTGTTCCTCAGTAAAAGGAGTACCACGTGAAATTTCCAGGATTTTAAGCTGTTCCACCAACTCCGTAGCACCAATCAGAACAAAAAGAGGTATCATCTTATGCGAAATGGCGGCGACTTCATCCATATCCGCGGCATCTACCGCTTTTTGCAAACGTTCGGCATTGAGACGGGTTTCGGAAACGAAGCTTTCAAGAATAGACTTTGCCGCTCCGGCATCATCACCGGAAAAAGCAGTAAGAGCCGAAAAATTATAAGAGAGGTTCGGAGATGAAGAAACAGAAATGTTATCCGATAATTTTTCACTCAGCGAGGCATCTTCCTGCAAAGCACCACCAACCTCTACCTTCAATTCTTGAAGCAGCTCAGTTACCGTGAAGGGCTTATGCAAACAACCGGCAAAGCCGTGGGCTATAAACTCTTCCGACTTCATATCGCTACGGGCAGTAACGGCTATTATGGGAATAGTTTGCGCTTGAGAAATATTTGAAGCACGCAACAACTTCAAAAGATCGAAGCCATTAATGGCAGGCATTTGTACGTCTGTAAGAAGGACATCAAAATGAGCTGAACGTAAAGCATCCAGTAGTTCGTCCATTTGCAGGCAACAAACAGAGGTGATACCCTGCTGTGAAAGCATGGCGGCGGTAAGCGTCAACTGGATACGGTCATCGTCGATCAGCAGAACGTGCAAGGGAGCGATTTTTCCTTTCTGCACAGAAGAAGTTTCAGTAGTTTCAATGGTTTCCTTCATATCTATCGTAACCGGATAAATGGGGATACGAAGAGTGAAGGTACTTCCTTTTCCCAGTTCACTTTCTACCTCAATTGTTCCTTCAAGCAATTGTACCAACATCCGTACGATAGAAAGTCCCAAACCGAAGCCTTCTTCTCCTTGCGCTCCCGGTAAACGTGTAAATTCCTGGAAGATACGTTCACAGTCGGCTGTATCCATACCTTTACCTGTATCGGTAATAGAAATCACAAGTTTCCGGCTTTCGTAATGAGCCGTCAACGTAATGCTACCCTGCGAAGTAAACTTCACGGCATTGGATAGCAGATTGTTGATGATTTGCCGCAAGCGAAGCGGGTCACTGATATAAGTAGTTTCCAACCCGGAAGATATATCACAGTACAGAGCCAATCCTTTTGCCGACGTCAGCGGTTCGAAGCTGACACGTATTTCTTCGAGCAGGCGTGCCGGATAAAAAGTTACCCGGTTAATCTCAGCCTTATGCAGGTCAAGACGATGAAAATCGAGTAAATCGACAACTAGTTTCAACAGATGCTCCGAAGAGGTCTTCATATTATCGAGATAGAAACGCTGCCGTTCATCAACCGTAAGGCGTGCAAGTAAATCGGCATATCCCATGATGGACCCGAGTGGTGCCTTGAAGTCATGGGTAATGGCAAGCATCAGTTTTTCACGCGTAGCCAACAAATCTTCGGCACGGCGGCGAGCTTCTTCCAACTCACGACGATAGCGGTTACTGCGAGAGATATCCCGTACACTCAATATCAAAAACAGAACGGCAATCAAGACAGCTCCCGCTGCAATGCCAGCAATTATCTTGGCAGAATGCCGACGGATAGCCTGCTGATAATCTGCCTCCTCGCGTGCCTGTTGCAGAGTTTCTTTTTCATAGTCTTTCAAAAGGCTATCAATACGCGCTGTGAGCAGATGGTTAACACGTTGCAAGTTACGTTTACGACGTTGAACAACTGTACTTTCCGTTTTTTTTTGTTGCGCCACAGCACGCAATTTCTCATGTAGAGAGTCTACAGGATTATAAATATCGAGAACCGTATCTGTCGCAAACTCAAGAGAAGTCTTTACCTGAATGGCCGTATCTTTTTTGGGAGGTACAAATACTTCACCCAAACGACGGAAAAAACCTTTCTTCTTAGGTTTGGTCACCACGGTATCGCGATGGGTTATGATACGGCGTTGTACACGTTGCTGGGTTATCACCGAGTCTTGTGTAGCTATAATATTCTCTATCTCACGGGAAGATACCATACTGTCATTCGCCTCGCTCAGCGTACGCAACATACGGATGGTATTCGTGTCTTTCTCACGCAGTAAAGCAATCAGGCTGTCTGTCCACTGGACATCCCGATTATCTGAGAGCATAAGATTTTCCATTTCCCTGTGTACGAAAAACAGGGAAAAAAGCAACACCGCCAGTAATAAAGTATATCCAACGGTTATCTTAACTTTAGATACACTATTCATTTCTCGTTTTATACCTGAACCGCAGCCATAGCATCAATCCTGCGCTTGTCAGTCCAAACGGGAATGCCATCCAGACACCGACCAATCCCCAATTGAAGATAAACCCGCAGAGATATCCCACAGGCAAAGATATAATAAAATACGAAATAAATGCAATGAACATCATCGGTTTCACATCGGATATGCCGCGCAGGGCATTGGCAAAGTTGATTTGCAAGCCGTCGCCAAACTGATAAATCAAGAACGGAAAAAACAGAGTGGACACCATTGTGGCTACTTCCGTACTATCCGTAAACCAGCCGCCCACTTGTCCGCGCAGGGAAAATACAATGGAAAGCAACACCACTTCCATACACAAAATCAGATGAAAACCCGCATAAGCGGAACGACGGACATTCTCCATATCGTTCTGTCCCTTGAAGTTACTGACGCGCACGGCAACTGCCGCTCCCATTCCATAGAACATCATAAAAGTAAATTGCGAGATAGTCAGCATAATTTGATGTGAAGCCAGAGCAATCGTGCCCAACCACCCCACCATAATGGTGCTAAGACTGAAAGAAGCTGTTTCCATACCCATTTGCAAGCCGACAGGCCATCCGAGCGCATTCAGTTGCCTAAATACTTTGCCCGACCATCCTAAACGGGAGAAACCTATCCGGTAACGTAAGAAACGACGGCTGCGAAGTACAATTATCGCAAAGACAATCACCATCACAATACGTGAAAACAACGTACTGATACCGGCTCCCAACAGACCAAGCTCGGGCAAGCCCAACTTACCGTTGATAAGAATGTAATTTCCGATAATGTTGAGCGCATTTCCACCCAGCAAGATCCACATAGCGGTTTTAGTATCAGTGATGCCATCTGTGAATTGTTTGAAACCATTGAAAAGCATTACAAAGACAAGCGAGGCAAGCAAGACCAGATAATAGGGTTTTATGAGTGGCATCAACTCTTCCGGTTGTCCCAGACGATCTACGTTGAAGTAAACGATCGTCATGATAAACGTCAGCAATAAAGAAACGAGCACATTTGCCACAAGACTGCATCGCAGCGCTTGTCCCGCTTCTGCAAAATGACGATTACCGTAGAGGCTGCCCACGATCGGGGTCAATCCGTAACTAAAGCCAGTACTGAAAATGATACAAAGCGTAAATATATTATTTACAAAAGAGGCAGCTCCGAGTTCTGCAGTACTGTGATGCCCTATCATCAGCGTATCTGCAAACCCCAGTACAATGACACCTACTTGTCCGATAATTATAGGAAAACCAAGAAGGATCAAAGCTTTGTAATGCTGCTTGTATTGGTCGATAAAATGTTTCATAATTGACGAACTGGTAAATGGGAATTTAGTTCCTTTTTTTGTAATACAACACCGCACTGTTCTCTTCCCGGAAAGTTTTTTGAGCAACAATGCGCAACTGTTCTGCGGTTACAGAACGGTTACGTTCCACCTCCAAACTAATATCTTCCGCTTGGCCGGTCAGTTCAAACCAGGCAAGATTAGTAGCAACATTCAAATAGTTGATGTTACCGAATATCTGGGTAGACTCAAATTTGTTCTTGACTTTTTCAAGTTCCTGTTCACCGACGAGCGATTGCTTCAACGTATCCAATTCCCTACGGATAGCCGTCTCAGCCTGTTCTAACGATACACCTGCCGAAGGTTTACCGCTTATATGTATCAATCCTGCATCCCGTGTGCCACTGATATATGCATCAATATTGGAAAACAGTTTCTCCTCCTGCACCAATTTACGATTTAAACGGCTGGAACGCCCATTGCTGAGAATATCCGACAGGATATCGAATGCATAATAATCGGCATCATCCCGACTACACATGTGATAAACCATAAACAATGCATCAAGCGGTACATTACGTTCCACCTCCAGCCGGCGTTCTTCTGTTTGTAGAGGTTCCTGTGGCAACCGTCTTACGGGAACTTCCCTATGGGGAATGGGTGCAAACCATTTCTCCGTCAATCTAACAGTTTCTTCCCACGAAATGTTTCCAGTGACGGCCAATACGGCATTATTAGGCGCATAAAAACGATAGAAGAAAGATTTCACTTCATCCAACGTAGCCTGTGAAATATGAGACAACTCCTTACCGATAGTGGGCCAACGATAGGGATGGACTTTATATGCCAACGGGCGCAATAGATGCCCTACATCTCCATAAGGCTGATTCAAACAACGCTGTTTGAACTCTTCCATCACAACACCACGTTGCACTTCCAGGCTCTGTTCACTAAATGCCAACCCCAACATCCGGTCTGATTCCAGCCAGAAACCGGTTTCTACATTCGGTCTGGGAACGGTGAGGTAGTAATTGGTAATATCATTGTTTGTCCAAGCATTATTTTCACCTCCCGCCAGTTGCAAGGGAGTATCATAATCGGGAACATTCACCGATCCTCCGAACATAAGGTGCTCAAACAGATGGGCAAATCCGGTATGCTCGGGATGCTCGTCACGAGCGCCCACGTCATAGACAACATTCAATGCCACCATTTGCGTACTGGTATCCTCATTATGAACAAGACGCAAACCGTTATTAAAACGCAGTTTATTTATTTTCATTATCACAGATAGTATCTGTCATTCTGAGCGAAACCGAAAAATCCACTCTCCATAACATAGATTTTCTTCAACTTCGCTCAGAATGACAAACACAAAAAGATAAATACAGAATGACAGATGCTAATATCAGTCCAATACTTCAACTTTTATAATTTTCACATCGTCTTCAGGACGGTCACTGCGATCGGTCTTCACCCGCTGGATTTTATCCACGATATCCATCCCTTCCAGTACTTCACCAAACACGGTATATTCGCCATCCAGATGCGGAGTACCTCCTACCGTGGTATATGCCTTTACTTGCTCCGGCGTAAAACGAAACTCAGGCTCATTGGCAACTTGCTCTTCCGCCTGCGCAATCAGTGTATCCTGCAAATTCATTAATCCATCCTGATCACCTGCCTTACGCATCTTATAAATCTCTTTTGTATATTTTTGCGCCAACGTATTAAAAGCATTATTCAAACGCATCTGATTCATCTGCTGTTCCATACCCAAAAGAGTAGAATCGTTGTATACCTTTCCGGTAACGATATAGAACTGGCAACCGGAAGATTCTTTCTGGGGGTTTACGTTATCTCCCTGGCGGGCTGCCGACAAAGCACCTTTCTTGTGGAAGTACTTGGGATAAACAAACTCGGCAGGAATGGTGTAACCCACATCACCTGTACCCAACATCTTGCCCTTGGGAGCATTTTTTGATTCAGGATCACCGGCTTGTATCATAAAGTCTTTAATAACCCGATGAAACAGCGTACCTTCATACGTGCCGTCCTCTGCCAATTTGATGAAATTATCACGGTGTTTCGGCGTTTCGTTATACAGTTTTACGATAATATCACCCGCACTTGTCTCAATTTTCAACTTCGTTTCTTTTTCCATATTTCCGTCTTTCTTTTGACCTGATTTGCAAGCAGTAAGTCCACAAAGCAGTATAGTTAATAATACAATGAGATTTCTTTTCATACTTCCTTTTTGTTTAATTTAAGTTTGCAAATATACTAAAATCGAACAAAAGGATTTACCTTTGTATCATAAAAGAGATAAAAAGCAAAGGCTATGAAATCCATACTAATCGTAGAAGATGACATCACATATGGCATGATGCTGAAAACATGGCTTGGAAAGAAAGGTTTCCAAGTCAATTCTGTCAGCAGTATCGGCCGCGCTCAGAAATATATAGAGTCTGAGAGCGTAGATCTGATATTGTCTGATTTACGATTACCGGATAAAGACGGTATCGACCTACTGAAATGGCTAGGGATACAAAAGCTGACCATACCGCTCATCATAATGACGGGGTATGCCGATATACAATCGGCCGTACAAGCTATGAAACTTGGAGCTTGCGATTATGTTGCCAAGCCGGTAAATCCCGACGAGCTGTTAAAGAAAATAGCCGAAGCACTGAATGTATCGTCTGATGCGTCTAAACATGCCATGCATCTCGATGAAACCAAAAGCCAACCTCGGAAAGACACAAAAAGTGTTTCTTTATCATCCGATTTCCTCGAAGGAGAGAGCGATGCCGCCAAACAGCTTTATAATTATGTAAAACTTGTTTCCCCTACCAATATGTCTGTACTCATCAACGGAGCTAGTGGTACGGGTAAAGAATATGTGGCTCACCGTATCCATCAACTCAGCAAACGTGCCAATCAGCCGTTTGTTGCTATTGATTGCGGCTCCATCCCTAAGGAACTTGCCGCTTCCGAATTCTTCGGCCACGTGAAAGGGGCTTTCACAGGGGCATTGACTGATAAGACAGGTGCTTTTGTTGCAGCCAATGGGGGTACCATCTTTCTAGACGAAATAGGAAATCTCAGTTACGAAGTACAGATACAATTACTCCGTGCATTACAAGAGCGTAAAATACGTCCGGTAGGTTCTAACAAGGAAATACAGGTGGATGTGCGGTTGATATCCGCCACCAACGAAAATTTAGAGCAAGCCATTGAAAAGGGAATATTCCGTGAGGACCTGTTCCACCGGATCAACGAATTTACACTGCGTATGCCTCAACTAAAAGATCGCCGCGAAGATATTCTTCTCTTTGCCAATTTCTTCCTCGACCAGGCAAATCGCGAACTCGACAAACATCTTATCGGCTTTGATGAAAAAGCTTCCAGAACATTATTGGAATATCAATGGCCGGGAAACTTACGGCAAATGAAGAACATTATCCGCCGTGCCACATTGTTGGCTCAAGATAATTTCATCACGCTAAATGAGTTAAGTGAGTTACAGAACCAAATTCCTGCACATATCGGTATGCCGCTTCGAAATGAAGAAGCCGAAAAGCAACAGATTATTGAAGCGCTGAAACAAACCGGATATAACAAAAGCCGTGCCGCCCAACTGCTTGGCATAGACAGGAAAACATTGTATAATAAGCTTAAACTTTACGGGATAGAGCTATAAATGTAGAATAATTCTACACCCGCCTCCACACTTTCCACAGATTTCCACAGATTACCACAGCCCACATATACCGGCAACATACTATATTTCAACGTCTTGCCAATTTACCATTTATTTTGGCACATCATTTGATACATATAAAATGTAAGCGTCAAGCTTCCTAAACAAACAAGACACTTAAACCGAACTATCATTATATATCAATCGTATAAAAAAGCAAATGAATTATGAGAAAGTTAGTATTAGTAGCAGCCCTGTTTATGTTTGTTTGTGGAGGATCGTTCTTGGCCCAAGCAAAGGCTCCGGTAGAACAGCCAAGTAAGACAACAACATTGTCTAACGACACTGTAATCACAGATACTTTGCAGAAGGCCAAGAGCGTCCAAGACACAACAAAAGTGGCCGAATAATAGTAAGCGCACAACAAAAAGCCTTTCCCTACTTGTCTATTCCGGGGAAAGGCTTTTTTATGCTATAATGGTGGGATAATAATGTGTAGAATGACAAACTGATATTTTATCACATTATTATTTTACCAGTGTCGTTCCGGATAGAGATCATTCCACCATGCCGGGCTGTCCTGTAACCAACGTGCAAACCATGCCATAATGGAATTATGCCACAATTCACGTTTAGGATAATCACTAATAAAGTGATTTTCTCCATCTACCGTAATAAATTCAACGGTTTTACCTAATATCTTCAGAGCGTTGTACAACTGAATACTTTCACCAATAGGTACATTAGTATCTACTGTACCGTGCAGCAACAACAAAGGAGTTTTGATCTTATCAGCATTAAACAGAGAACCATGCTTAGTGAACAAATCTAGATTGTTCCACGGATAACTTTCAGCAGCAGCAACAGTATTGTAGGAATATCCCCAGTAACCTTCACCCCAATAACTCGTAACATTACTGATACCGGCATGTGAAACGGCAGCGGCAAAGATATCGGTTTTCGTCTGTAGATATTGGGTCATGAAACCACCATAGGACGCTCCGATACAACCGATGCGTTTCGCATCAACAAACGGATGGGCGACGCAGAATTTCTTCGTTCCTTCAATTATCTCATCAGCTGTACGTTCGCCCCAAGCATTGACATGACGGGCAGAGAACTCTTGACCATATCCGATGGCTCCACTGGGCTGAATTACATAGACCACATAGTCACGCGAAGCAAACAGTTGTGCACAGTAAGGAGAAGTGATACCACGCGTAGTAGGCGTTGTTCCACCATAGTAGTAAACGATGAGTGGGTATTTCTTATTGGGGTCGAATGAAGGGGGCAAACAAATCATACCCTTTATCTGCGTACCGTCAGCAGCGATAAAGTTCCATTCTTCCATCTTTCCCAATTCAATTTTATCCAACGTCTCTTTCATCGGATTGGCAATCAGGGTAGAAATTTTCTTCTTTCCATCATACATGTAAGCTACACCGCTACTGGTATTACCTCCACCAACGTATGCTGCTATCAACGGGTTATCTTCTGCCAACGTGAAAGAGCTGATGACATCTTCCTTCAATGGCAACATCTCGAAACGCCTCGTCTTCGGAGTATAACGGTAAATATGACGACAGTCTTCGTCAGTGGTATTAAAGTAAATACAACCGTCTGTACGGTTCCATTCAAGGAAGTTTACCGTGGGATTAAAATCACGGGTGATAGGATCGATATTTCTTGTTGCCAAATCCATGATGAAAGCTTGGGTGTCAAAGTCATTGGCAATGGGATGTGGCGCACAGTTCTTACCTATACCGTTGAATGCAGAAGGGCTAGCGGTCAACAGCAGTTGTTTACCGTCTGGAGAATAGGAGGCCCCACCAGCATATGGTTCCCAAGAAACAAGAGTATCAACTTTTAATGTTGCCAGATCAATTTCAAAGATGGATGAAAGTGAGAAGGGACATTTAGTGATATTGGATTTACTTGTGGAACATAACAATTTCTTACCGTCAAGCGAAATATCATTCAGATATACACTGTGGCTACCATACGTCAGACGTTCAGAAAGTCCTGAAGCAGGGTCATACTTTACCAAATAACTACGGTTGCGAGAACCGGGAATACGATCGTCAGGGTGCAACAGACGTTTCAAGGGGCCATTCACTTTTTCTCCTTCATCACTAGAAGAATAAATCAGATAATCTTCTGTAGGCGACCAACTAAAACCTCCCTCAGGTACATTTTTCAATGCCACCTCTTCGCGCATCGTCATCGGATCGAACACTACCAAATCGTTCTGTCGCTCACCAGTCACCGTATAATACAGTTTATTGCTACGAGGCATCCAACGAGCATTAGTCGGAATATTTGGATGAATAATTTTTCCGGTTTTTACTTCAGTCAGTTCCTGCCAAGTACGTGAACGCTTCGTGGAATAGTTATCCCAATAATACGTCAATAGATATTTGCCATTCGGAGATAAAGATACAGAATAGACTTTCGAGCCAAATGCAGTATTATAGAGTGAAAGACGACGCTGCAAACCAGGCTGTATTCGGCAACCGACTTCCATAAAATTTTTCTCCTTCTCAAATTCGCATTTCAACACCGGCTGTGTCTTGTCATCCGCCGAAGAAAGTAATTTAATAACAATCTCATAATCAGCTTCAGGTTCCAAACGAAGGCTTACAGCTGTAGGACGAACTTGTGAGAGACTATCCTCGGCTGTAGTTTTCGTCTGTTTGGACTCACCATTTACGAATACTTCAAATCGTGCCGGAGAGTATACTTTCAGCATACCTTTCATAAACCGTTCTGCACGCAGATTGGTAGAAAACAGATAAAAGAGGTTGTCTTTATCGGCCTTCTCTACAGCCACATATCCTGTGGTATCAGCCGACATGGTTTCATACGAATGTCTGTCAAAATCAAGACTGATTTTTGTCTTCAGCAAGTCGTCCGATACAAATTTTTTTCCTATAAAGTTAATACTATCACCCTGAATAGGGGTACGTACAACCACAGCAGGACGCACATAATACTCAGTCACCTTTTCTTGTGCATGGGCTGCCAAACCTATTAAAAGTAGCAAGCCCGATAAAATCGTAATTTTTTTCATTGATGGTTAGTTATAATAAGGTTATTCAGATTGTTTCAAATAAAATCAGATAGTTTCAAATCCATTCCATAAATTACCGGAAGGTACAGGCGCTTCCGCCTCTATCATCTCTCTGGATACCGGATGTACGAAACGGATAAAACGTGCATGCAAACAGATACTGCCATCCGGATTGGAACGAGGGAAGCCATACTTCAAATCTCCTTTGATAGGACATCCCATCTTCGCCAACTGGCAACGTATCTGATGATGACGTCCGGTTTTCAAATCTATTTCCAATAAATAATAGTTCTGCGACTTTCCGATGAGACGGTAATGCAAGATGGCCTTTTTACTACCTGCCACCTCTTTATCGTATGCGTAACTTTTATTCTGTTTCTCGTTACGGACTAAATAGTTTAGTAATTCCCCTTCTTGTTGTCGAGGCGGATTCTTCACTACTGCCCAATAAGTTTTTCTCACTTCACTATTCTTGAACATTTCATTCAGGCGCGAAAGTGCTTTGCTGGTTTTGGCAAAAACAACAAGACCGCTTACGGGACGATCCAACCGGTGAGTGACACCGATGAAGACATTACCTGGCTTCTGATACTTCTCTCTCAAATACTGCTTTACAGTTTCCGAAAGTGGCGTATCGCCTGTTTTGTCTCCCTGAACGATCTCCGAAGCGGTCTTGTTGACTATAATAATATGATTGTCCTCGTATACGACAGTCATAGTTTACATATTCATACCACCATCTACTTGAATAACTTGTCCTGATACATAAGAAGACATATCAGAAGCCAGGAAAGTAGCAATATTTGCCACGTCTTCGGGTGTACCGCCGCGACGCAAAGGTATTTTCTTGCACCATTCCGCTTTTACCTCCTCAGAAAGAGCGTCGGTCATAGCAGTCATAATAAAGCCCGGAGCGATGGCGTTGGCACGGATACCACGAGAACCGAGTTCCTGTGCAATAGATTTAGCCAAAGCAATCATACCAGCTTTGGATGCAGAGTAGTTGGCCTGACCTGCATTACCATGAACACCCACTACAGAGGCCATATTGATAATACTACCACCTTTCTGACGCATCATAATGGGAGTACAAGCATGAATAAAGTTAAAAGCGGATTTCAAGTTCACGCCGATAACCATATCCCACTGCTGTTCGGTCATACGCATCATCAAACCATCACGGGTGATACCTGCATTGTTTACCAAGATATCGATACGTCCGAAATCGTTATGAATAGCTTCCACCACTTTAGCGGTATCTTCAAAGTTAGCTGCATTTGAAGCATACGCTTTAGCTTTCACGCCCAACGCTTCTATTTCCTTAGCAGTGTTTTCAGCATTCTCATCAATCACCAGATCGGTGAATGCGATATTAGCTCCTTCCTGAGCAAACTTCAAAGCGATAGCCTTACCAATGCCACGTGCAGCACCAGTTACAATGGCTGTTTTTCCATCTAATAATCCCATACTGTTTTTAGTTATTGATTAATATTATTCTATTTCTTTCCTGTCGCGCCTAATGCTCCCAATACCAGTCGGGTCACATAATCATCACGCGTCTTGTCATCCAGATAGGCTCCTACATGTCCACGGATGTAAGGTGTTTCAATCCCTTTAACGCAATAGTGCACAATTTCAGCTGTCATATCCAAATCATCTATTTGGAAAACGTCTTCCTCCAAGCCTTCACGCAATACATTCTTAAACAGTTGGATTTCTTTGGAATCAAAGCGTTTCCGCACTTTCTCCACACGCCATATATCACGAAAGAAATTGGCACGGAGGGTTCCATTACGGAAAACCGCCTCCTTCACCGCATCCAAATGTGTATAAATCATCTCCATCAATTTTTCATCCGGCCTGATATCTTTCTCAGCAACACGCTTCATCATATCAGAGAGAAGGTCCAACTCCGACTCGACAACAGCCATATAAATATCTTCCTTACTTTTAAAATAGGTATAAAGCGTTCTTCTACCTTTTTTAGAAGCAAGGGCGATATCGTTCATCGTGGTATTTTCGACGCCCATCTTCGCAAACAATTGACGGGCGACATCCACTAATTTAGCTTTTGTCTTCGATACAGCCATAGATTAATTGCACATTGCTTAATAATTTGAGCAAAAGTAAGACATTTCCGCATATTCTACAAACAAATGCACATTTTATTAACAATTGACATATAAAGGATATATTAAAAAATATAGGAATACCATGCTATATATCAACACCTTATACATTAAAATACATTTATCATTAAAAATAAGGCTGATTTTATTTGCAGGTTTAGAAAAAAGCTGTACCTTTGCACCCACAAAACATCGCGGAGTGGAGCAGTTGGTAGCTCGTTGGGCTCATAACCCAAAGGTCGTCTGTTCGAGTCAGGCCTCCGCAACTAAAAAGGTAGAAGATTTTCAATCTTCTACCTTTTTTTTAGAGTAATACAAAAAGAGAACGTGGATCACACAAAGCAGAATTGTATTTTTCTGTTATTATCAGAATCTAATGATTTATTCTGCTATTCGTGTAATCCACATTCTAATATCTGTATTGGTCATCACGGCTCAGTCACTATCACTCTTGCAGCTTGCTTCAAAGAAACCTGTAGCGAAGCCTTTTTCGACTGAGGTTTCCAAACAATCTGCCGACACTCACCTTTCTGTAAAATACAATTGTTCTCACCCATACCGTATAAGTATTCCGTATCGATATGGAATGAGTCAGTGTTTACTTGCCAGTTACGAATATTATCCAAATGCAAATGCAGGTTTTCCACCTCACCTTTATTAAAGAACCACTTACCGCCCTGGACAGTCAAAGCGTTGATCTTACAATTTTCCATCCGCCCATAACTCATCTGTCGCCATCCGCCATTAATAATCAAGGACAATGTATCATCATGAAGATTTTCGAAAACCACCTCCTGTTGATGAAGGTTATTTTCCAGTAATTGGATAGCTGCCGGTAAGCGTAGGCTCATGGCTTTCGCATGCAGATACAAGGTAGACATATTTTTCTGCTTATCGGTCAAAATTTCATCCGGAAAGTTAAAAGAAATTCTTACGGTATCTTCCACCGTAAGTATTTTCATAAAACGGTCTATCTCCGAAGGATAAGTAAAACTGCCGGTAACTGTCTCTGAAGAATGCACCTTCAAGGGTATGTCCCGAAAAGAAATGATCTGATTATAGCTGACTTTTGTCCCATTCCCCTTCTTTACATAAATGTGTCTTGGTTCTACCGTCAGCAACACTACTTTACTTTCAGGGAACTGCACGGTTTTATTTTCGCCTTTGGCGTATATAAAGCTGTCCTCAACATCACCACTATAGAACGACAGAAGCAGCATCGAGCCGAATATCAACCCCACTCCCGCCAAAAGCATTCCGAATAATATATAAGTTGTTCGTTTCATAATTTGTCTCTTTATTTTTGTTGTTCTGTAAACTCACGATACATTTCCAGCAGTTCTTTTCCGGAAATACCCAGTGTATAAATCTGCCTGAAGAAGTAATCGGCTTCTTCCTTTAGAAAATACTCTTTACGCAACGAAAGGATGAGTGTACCTGCCCCTACGGACACAAAATAACCAATTCCCCGCTTGTTGTAAATCACCCCTTGTGACTGCAAGTAATCGTACGAGCGCATCACTGTATTGGCGTTGACCTCTACCACAGCCGCATACTCGCGCACCGACGGAATGCGTTCTTCTTCCCGATATTGATGAAGAAGAATTTCGTCACAGATACGGTCTGCTATTTGCAGATAGATAGCCTTACTTTCTTTAAAGTTCATAGTATCTTACCAACGATTTATGATTTCTGACTCTTTAAAACGGAAATAAGCGAGCACCCAGTTAAACAAGGCACAACTCAAGAAGAAGAATGTCATCAAAGTTTTCATTGTTTCGTCTGACATGAATACTGCGTTCACAGAGGGGCGATGCGCCAAAAATGAATGAAACAATAGTGTACCTATAAGCATATAGATCAAAGTAATGGCAACACCTACTGCAAAGGTCTTAATAAATGCATTCTTTGGCCAGATAGCCCCACCCAATACAAAAAGCGACTGAATAAAACAATAACCGCCAATTCCCATTACAAATTCCTGATTATCCCTGAAAGCTGTCCAATAGCCGGTTTTACCCACCAGATGCGAGAGAGGCACTTGGGCAATGACATCATTTTCGGGATAAGCAATGGTATAGATCAATACCCGGCTCCAGTCAGCCAACTTATAAGCTATCAAAAAAGCGACGACAGCACCGACTGTGAATATCAGCCAACGTGAGATGTATTTTTCGAACATCGTGGCGGGTAACATCAACATAGCTTCCCTATTTATCTTGGTTTTCATACGTTCCATGATAAACGATGCGCTCAGAGTACCCATGATGACTATTCCCCAAATAAAAGTTATGCATCCGAAAACTACAACACTTTTTTCACGGGACACATACGAACCGGGGGAAGCATATCTGTATTCCAAATAGGCATTCCAGACCAAGGCAATTGCCAACACGCCATACATCAATACGAAGCGAAGCAGATTGGTCTTCCAGTTCTCCACCATTTCCTTGCGGCAGAGTTCCACGAAACGCGGCATACTAAAAAATGTATCTCGTATCATTGTTCAATTGTTTTAGGATGAAACATTTGTATAATCTTCTCAGGTTCGGCTAGTGTAGCTCCAAACAACAGTTCCAGATTAATTTCGGTTTCTTCGTTTTCAGTGTTCGGAAGCATCAGGAAGTTGCCTTGCACGGAAGGCAGGGTGTAGATCGCTGTCTTAGTCAGCTCACGATCGTCGCTCTCAACAAAAAGGAACTTACTGCAGATGTTACCTACCGGCTCATCCAGAAGCACACGGCTGTTGTCCATAATCAGTACATGGTCCAGTATCCGGTCAATGTCACGTACCTGATGTGTAGAAATCACAATAGTACGTTCGTCGGACATGCCCGAAGCAATGAATTTACGGAACTGGCTTTTTCCAGGGATATCCAATCCATTAGTAGGTTCGTCCATCAGCAACAACGAAGTGTTTGTTGCCAAAGCAAAGCTCATGAAGACTTTTTTCTTCTGTCCCATGGAAAGCGCTCCCAAGTCGGTACTCAAATCCATTTCAAAGAAATGTAGATACTTCATCATATCTTCTTTGCTAAAATGGGGATAGAAAGGGCTGTTCAGTTCGATATAACTAACCAATGAAATAGAAGGTAATTCAAACTCCTCAGGTACCAGGAACATGTCCTGTAGCGTGACGGGTAACCGGCGACGTACATCGGTATCGTAAAATGTAACCCTCCCGTTGCGGGGAGTGAGTAACCCGCTCATCAAATAGAGTAATGTAGACTTACCGGCTCCATTTTTCCCCAAAAGCCCATATACCCTACCCTTCTCCAGCGAAAGCGAAAAATCGCTCAGGACTTCTTTCTTGCCCCGGCGATAGCTGAATGAAATGTTTTCTACTTGTAACATGCTTTTCTCTTTATTAAATTAATAAGAAAACAAGGGGGCAGAATACAAAATGCAGGCCTTTTTCAACTTGTATCTGACACCTCATTAAATACAGATTAAGTGTATTAGTACAATAGTACACCGCAAAAGTATATATTCTTTTTGAAATAACAAGAGATTTCGGGAAAAAATGATATTTAGAAAAGAGTTTACTATCAGACATAAAAAAAGGAGGAGCTAAGAATCACTCTCCACTCCTCCCGACACGACAAACAACTAAAATTATTGCTATTTGATGCCGTCTAATGCTTTCTTTGCAGTAGCATTAGTGGGGTCGATAGCCAAAATTTTATTCCAAAACTCTTTCGAAGTCATATATTCACTCTTTAGTAGATAGTAGTACCCCAGATAACTGTAGCACTCTATTAGAGCTGTATTATACTTCGGCTCGTTTTTTACCAGTAGCACATCCATTACCTTCTCATAATAAGGTTTTGCCAATCCTTCCGTCGTTTCTGGATCCATGGCCGAGTGGGTACGTGCACGCCATAAATCTCCCAGATAACTGCCGGGAGCTTGTACTGAAACAAGTGCGAACACAGAGTCAGCAGACTGCAACGCCGCCATGCGGTCAGCAGGCTGTACGACAAGGGTGTCTGTAGACGTTCCTTGTCCGTAATACAGACGTCCCAACTGGAATAAGGTTTCGGGCGTCTTTTTATCTTGATTTAAAGCATTATAGTACTTTTGGTAAGCAATGATAGCTTGTTCATAGTCATTTTCTTGTTCGTATGCGTCAGATATCTCACGCCATACCTCTATTTGTGTATTGTCTTTATCCAGTGCCTTGTTATACTGTATGACAGCCTGATCATATTTTTTCAGTGCACTAAGCAAAGCACCGTAATACCTGTAGTCCAAATATGAATAATCGGCATCATCCGATGCATTGAAGAAAGCATCCGCCGCCTTTTCAGCTTCTTCATAACGTTTCAAGTCGGTATTATTATACATGACGAGACGATTAAAAGCAGCATGACGGCTATTATTTTGTAACCCTTTTTGAGCCACTTGCAACGATTTTTCGAAATTATGATTCAAGAATAAAGCAAAAGCGTATTTCAACAAATCAGCTTCTGTAGCAACGGGTGTATCAATGAACTGTGCATAGGCAGCCACTGCTTTACCAAACTGATTGTTGGCATAATATACTTCCGCCAATTCTTTATCAGCTTCCAGATAGTCGGGAGCAATACCTTTAAGCTGTTTCAATTTTTCAATTGCTTGTGTAGGACTTGCAGTCTTATAGGCCTGTGCATATTTCAAATAAGCCTCTTTACAGTTCGGATCGAAATAAATGGCTTGTTCATAAAGTTGGCAGGCAGTTCCCACATTCTTTTGTGCGAGAGCTATATCACCTTCGAGCACAGAGACTCTTGCATCTTTATTATCAACTTTCTTCGCCATACCCAGATAAATTGTTGCTTCCGACAGTTTTCCGGCATCCAGATAAGCACGGGCAACGGAAATAACAAGTTCAATATTTTTTTTGTTTTTCCCTTTTAATAATTCGCTCGCTTCATCAGAAGCTTGTCCGGGATTTGTCTTTATCAGACTTTTTACTTTATCTATTCCCACCTGCCATTCGGGTACAGGCGATTGTGCAGCGAGTGTACCGGCCAGTAACATCGCTCCCATACATAATATAAATCTACGTTTCATTTTAGTTTTCATTTTAGTTATTCATCTTTTACATTTACCACACGTACCGGTTGGGTGGCGGGTACTAATCCCGATTTTAATATAATCCGCTGTCCTCGGTCAGAAGCGAGGAAAGAAGCAAATCCCCACGGGAGTGCACTCCGAGGATCATTCAATAGAACATAAATGCTACGTGCCAATGGATAATCACCATAATATAAATATGCTTGATAAGGTTTATAACTATTTTCCGGCCTTGCCTTGGCGGCAGCACTGACTGCCATCACACGAATCTCCTTGCTGAAAGAAAGTCCTGTGCTGTCATTCTTGTTGCTCAACCAGTTTACGCCAATAATACCGATAGCATCGGGCATGTCTGCCACATAGTTGATAACTTCTTTATTAGTTTTCAATGCTTTTACTTGATTGGAAAGTGGTACACCCTCACAAATAGAATCCACTGCAAAACGTACAGTACTGGAGTTCTTATTGTCGAAAACGAGACGGATATCCTTCAAATGTGAAGACGGATAAATATCCTTCCACTGTTTAGCCTCCCCCGTCAATATACGACGGATATCTTGTACGCTTATCAATGTATCGGGGTTTTCACGATTAACAATCAAAGCCAAACCATCTGTCGCAATCTTCATCTCTTTTGGGAAAAATTTCCGACTATTAAAAGACTCCATTTCCTCTAGAGTCAGTTTACGGCTGGTGATAACCAGCCGTAAACTGTCTTTAAGCAAAAGATTGACGGCTTCTACCTCCGTCACGTAACGGGGAACAATTCCTGCCAAAGGGTACAGGCCTTCAAACACATCGATCTCTTCCTGTACAATAGGTTGGAAGCTTTCATCTGCAGCAATGGCAATGACACCGGATGTATAGGTATCCGTTTGTCCATCCTTGGACTTGTGTTGACAAGCTGACAATAGTATCAATGCTACCAACAAACCTAACCCCTGAATCTGTTTCACCGTTTCCATAATACACATACTATTGCAATTTAAAAATAATAGGAACTGTATATTTCACAGATACAGCTTTACCGTTTTGCTTACCGGGTATCCATTTAGGCATGGACTTAATCACACGGATCGCTTCTTTATCCAGATAAGGATCTACTCCTCTCAGAACTTTTACATCGCGCACACTCCCATCGGAACCTACTACAAACTGACAAGTTACACGCCCTTGAGTTCCATTCTCCTGAGCGATAGTTGGGTATTTCATGTGATCAGCAATGTACTTCATCAGTTCTGATGGACCACCGGGAAACTGTGGCATCTGTTCTACCATATCAAATACTTTCTCCTCCTCTATAGGTGCCTGCGTCACTACCTGTTTCAAGTCGGCAATATCTTTTCCATTTTCTTCGTCGTTACCTTTTACGTCGGCAATGGAAATAGCAACTTTAGTCTGAGTCAATTCTGTCTGACTCTTGATCTCGTCTTCATCCCTCACTTCCGCATCTTTCTTAATAACGGGAGCAGTGAACTTGATAGAACTTTTCAGTGCCGGGGGAGGTGGTGCTACAGGTTCCACACGTTTCATCTCTTCCTGTTTCACTTCAGGTTCTTCCAATTGCGACAAGGTAGTCACTTCGGTCATCACTTCCTTTTGCTTGGGAGTAGCCATCTTTATCAGAGTAGGAATACTAAAACCTATCAGAGCGATAATTATCACCAGTATCACGGCAATACTATGACGCTTGGGAGAATTCTCCCGCATCTTATAGGCGCCGTATGCTTTATTCTTATCACTGAATATAAGGTCACACCATTCCGCAGAACTTAAATCTACTTTAGCCATATTCTTCTAATTTTAGGTGTTACACTTTATTCGGCAATGTTTTGCGACAATTCTCCCTTGCTGTTATAGTTCTTTATCAAGAACTGGTCTGCATCGGCAATGTCGGTTATCACATACTTACCTATATTACATATCTGCATTTCATCGAGAGCATCTATCAGATTTTTATACGATGCGGCATCAGTAGCCTTAATAATCACCGTAGGCGTATTTTTTCCACTCTTAATCTCGGAAAGTTGTTTCCGATAATCATCCTCTGATATTTTTAGGTCCAGCTTCTGTTGTTTAAGCCTGTTCACCTCATTCACAGCAGCTCTATTACGTTGTAGAAGCATCGCCCGCAGACCATCCGCATCGTATGTCGTTTCCTTCAACGAAGTATAGTCTTTATAGTTGGGTTCTCCTTCGTAATAATACAATTTATTGTCATCACTCAGTAACAATGTGATTGCCTGTGAAGCCTTTACCTTAGTTTGTTGCTCCTCAGTGAGATTTTTATCATTACTCGGCATGCTTATCTCCATAGTCTGAGGTTTACTCAGAGACGTACAGAGCATAAAGAAGGTAATCAGCAACATATTCATATCTACCATCGGAGTAAAATCTACCCTGACGGTCATTTTTTTCTGTTTACTTTTTCCACCTTTCTTATTACCGCTTTCTTGTATTTCAGCCATAATATTTCCTTTCGTTAGTCTTCAGAAGTAGTTTTCAAAGAAGTAATCAGATTATATCGGTTTTCCCTGAGATCCTGAAGTGAGTTCATTACATTCTTTATTACAGAATAAGGGGTATTGGCATCTGCCTTAATAGCAATACGCAAATCACCATTCGCTGCCCGGGCATTACGTACCCATGCTTTGAACTGGTTATCAATACTGTCAGTCGGTATCCCCTCATTCTTCAACACAGCATCTTGTTGGTCTTGTGGCAAAGCGAGGTACTGTTTCATGCTCTTCATCGGCACCCCAAAAGTGGATGCTAGCATAAATTTTTTCGTTTCCTCTGGAGTAAAAGTTACTCCATATTCTTGCCCCATAGCTTCCAACACATTGCGCAAGTCAGACTGCTTGTCCAGACTCATAAATATTTTTCCATTCGGATCGACCAATATCTGAAGAACATTCGTTTCTGGAATTTTTATTTCAGATACGGAGGCAGGAGTAGTTACCTGTACCGGTTCTTTCTTCACAAACGTCGAAGTTAGCATGAAGAAAGTTAGTAGTAGTACAGTAACGTCACTCATCGCCGTCATATCGATGAACGTACTTTTCTTTTTTATTTTTGCTCTTCCCATGATTATTTAATTAATTGAAAAATGAAAATTAATTCATTGAATTGAAAAATGATACATCACGCTATTACGTACTCAATATCAATTATCAACTATCAATCATTAATTATTTATGAGTAGCTGCAAAAGTCTGCACAATAGAGAAACCAACCTCGTCAAGGCTATAGGTCAACTTATCAATCTTATTAGTATAATAGTTATAAGAGATAACTGCCAACGCACCGGTCAAGATACCAAAGGCAGTATTAATCAAAGCTTCAGAAATGCCCTGTGACAATGCCATAGAATCAGCACTACCACCGGCAGCAAGGGCAGCAAAAGAACGGATCATACCAATTACCGTACCAAGCAATCCCATCAATGTACCAAGCGTGGTTATTGTACCAATAATAGGAAGATTTTGTTCCATCATAGGGAGTTCCAAAGCAGTGGCTTCTTCCAGTTCTTTCTGAATAGCGACCAGTTTTTGGTCTTTAGCAAGTAAAGTATCATTCTCCATCTCTGCATACTTCTTCAAAGTAGCATTCACAACATTAGCAACAGAGCCGCGTTGGTTGTCACATATTTCCTGAGCTTTTTTCATATCACCGGCAGCAAGAGCAGCTTTAATATTAGATACAAATTTTACTAATGATCCTTTACCAAAAGCAGCACGAATAGCAATGTAACGTTCAATACTGAGCGCAATAACGGTTAATAAAAGAGTTTGGATAACAGGAACAATAAAACCACCTTTATAGATAGTTCCAAGAAAGTTACCGGGCAACGGATGGTTGTTCGGATCATTGTTCATAAAGTTGGAAGGATTTCCCAACACAAAATGAAAAACAAGCACGGCAATGATAAAACAAATTACGATTACCCAACCGGCGGATTTAATGCCTTTAAAAGAGGCTGACTTTTTTTGAGTAGTTTCCATGATGAAAAATTTAATTGTTGGTATTAAATTGATTAAAAAAAAATGATACATAGGGGTACAAACTCCCTTTTACGAACCAATAGGGCGCATTTCATCCACATAACCTCACAACAGCACAATCAGTACATAAAAGGTTATCAACTTCTAATTGTTTCTATCAAGAAACAATAGAGAGGAAATTAATATGAAAAGAATTGATTAAATCAAAATCCGCCGAAGCGTAAAGATGTAATAGTCACAACCCACTATAGCATAATAGGGGTCTTGATCTGAATAGTATAATTTAGTTCTACCTTGAACGAGTAAATTTTCATGGTTGGATAACATCAAAAGTATATTCTTGAGAAAAGATTCGTCTTCAAGAACTCTGCGAAGACGTTGTTGATTAGAAAAGTAAGTTTCCGAAATTGATTTATTTCCCAACTCAACATCCTGAGACCAAAAATGCTCAGTATCCGATAAAACAGATTTCCTTGTTCCCAAATTGTCAGATGTAGAAGAATAAGACGACAAATAAGCTGTAACTTCACAGGCCACAGAAGTAACACCTTCAAATGCCTTTGAATAGTTTGCAGCATTACTGCTGAAACTACAACCAAGTGTCAACAGCAAACAAATCCAAAATGTCTTTACAGTTGTTTTCATGTCGTCTAATAAATCTACAATAATAACAGCTGATCTCTTATTTTGTTCTACAATAACCCTACTTTCTTTTATAAAGAGAAAGAAATCTTTATATTCTAGGAGATATTAATCATCCTCCTTTTTGAAGTAAAGATACAAAAAATAAATGAAACCATAAAAGGGGAAAGTATATAAATTACTGGCTTTAAGCTCTTTTAATCATTCACATACACATATATTACAAAGATTTCCAAAAAATTCCCACTAACGTTCCCAACACCACTTTCCATTTTCTATCTTCCCTTTTCCACCAGTATGCGGAGGAGGGGGATGGCGGGCAAGGGACGGACAAGACAAAAAAAAGCCCCCACATCTTTCGACATGGAGGCTTTCCTCTAAAACGGCGACTACCTACTCTCCCACTGTTACGCAGTACCATCGGCGTGACCGGGC
>NZ_QSTJ01000011.1:27897-55875 GCF_003438665.1 Bacteroides sp. OM08-11 | reverse complement strand
TTTTACATACAAGGCTAAAAAAGTGTTTTTTATACGAACGTTTAAAAAACACCCTCAAGAATTAGACGTATACAACTTATTTTCAACTGATTACACAAACATTCTTTATTATTTATTCATATTTTAAATGAATGTATTTGATAAAATAAACACATTCATTTCATTCTATGTAAAGTTTACATTATCTTTGTTTCTTAAACACTGAATCCTTTTTCTACATGGAACTATTAATATATAAAGCCTCTGCCGGTTCGGGAAAAACTTTTACTTTGGCAGTGGAATATATCAAGCACTTAATACTCAATCCACATGCCTATCGACAGATACTTGCTGTAACCTTTACCAACAAGGCTACAGCAGAAATGAAAGAACGTATCCTGACACAACTTTACGGTATATGGAAGAAAGATCCGGCTTCGGAGGTATACTTGACGCGTATCAAAGAAGACCTGAGAAAAACAAACTACGAATTACGAATTACAAAGAAGGAGAATGGGGAAACACTTTCAGTAAATGAAAAAGCGCTTCCAGCAGATAAAGAAACGTTCTCAACAGGTAAAAAACTATTTTCGGACAACGAAGACGCAGAAATTCGCCGGCGAGCAGGAATGGCATTGCAATATATGCTACATGACTACAGCCGTTTCCGTGTAGAAACGATCGACTCATTCTTCCAGTCCGTAATGCGTAACCTTGCCCGGGAACTGGAACTTAGTCCTAATCTAAATATTGAACTGAACAATACCGATGTGTTGAGCAATGCCGTAGACAGTCTCATAGAGAAGCTCTCTCCCACTTCACCCGTACTGGCATGGCTATTGGATTACATCAATGAACGTATAGCCGATGATAAACGGTGGAATGTTTCTAACGAAGTAAAAAACTTCGGACGGAATATCTTCGACGAGAGTTATATAGAGCGGGGCGAAGGATTGCGACAAAAACTTCGTAACCCCGAGACAATAAAACTTTATCGTGACGTGCTGCGTGAAATGGAAACTGAGGCATTGGAACAAATGAAAGGTTTCTATGACCAATTCGAAGGTGAACTTGAAAGTCATGCTCTCGTTCCGGAAGACTTGAAAGGAGGTTCACGAGGCATCGGCAGTTACTTCCGCAAATTGCGGGATGGCAGATTGACAGACAAGGATGTTATAAACGCTACCTTGCAAAGCTGCCTGGCAGATGCCAAAAACTGGACCACAAAAACCTCCGCACGCAAAAATGATATCATTCACCTGGCAGAAACCAGCCTGATACCCTTACTGCAAGATGCCGAACAATTGAGGTCACAGAAAAGTCGCACGATAAACAGTTGCCGCCTTTCCCTGCAACACCTCAACAAGTTGCAACTACTCAACCATATTGATGAAGAAGTACGCACGCTGAACCGTGAGCATAACCGTTTTCTTTTATCCGATACAAATGCCCTCCTGCATAAACTGGTGCATGAAGGAGATTCTTCTTTTGTGTTTGAAAAGATAGGCGCCAACATACGGAATGTGATGATCGACGAATTTCAAGATACCAGCCGTATGCAATGGGACAATTTCCGTTTACTATTACTCGAAGGGCTTTCGCAAGGAGCCGACAGCTTGATTGTGGGGGATGTGAAACAGTCCATCTATCGTTGGCGAAATGGAGACTGGGGAATATTGAATGGTTTGGGCACAGCTTACCCGGCCGAGTCCTCTACTCCGTTTCCTTTCCCGGTACGTGTAGAAACTTTGAAAATCAACCGTCGAAGTGAAACAAATATTATCCGTTTCAACAACCGTTTTTTCACAGCAGCCGTAGATTATCTGAATTCCCTGTATCTGGAAGAATTGAAAGAGGAATGTTTCTCTTTGAAACAAGCTTATGCCGACGTCGCACAAGAATCGCCCAAAACAGAAACGAAAGGATATGTAAAAGCTGCATTCCTTGAACCGGACGACGAGCATAATTATACGGAAAAAACCTTGATAGCCTTAGGAGAAGAAGTCAGACAGCTGCTCAATGAAGGTGTCCAATTGAATGACATTACCATTCTTGTACGAAAAAACAAGAATATCCCAACGATTGCCGATTACTTCGACAAAGAACTGAACCTCCCGATAGTTTCCGACGAAGCTTTCCGTTTGGATGCATCACTTGCCATCTGTATGCTGATGGATGCACTGCGCTATCTGTCCAATCCGCAAGAGACTATCGCAAGGGCTTCGTTAATTACAAATTATCAATTACAAGTTACAAAGAAAGGAACAGAAAAAGAGGAATATGAGGAAAACATAGATTTGAATGGTCTGCTCATGGCTTCTCCTGAAACATTATTGCCTGAAGACTTCATTTCTCGTAAGGACGAGTTACGTTTGATGCCGCTATACGAGTTGCTGGAAGAATTGTTCAGCATTTTCAATATGGGTAATATTAAAAAGCAAGACGCTTATTTGTTTTCTTTCTTCGATGCCGTAACGGAATATCTGCAAAGTAATTCTTCCGACCTTGACGCCTTTATTCGCTTTTGGGATGAAACGCTCTGTTCCAAGACTATACCCAGTGGAGAAATGGACGGCATACGTATCTATTCCATCCACAAATCAAAAGGATTGGAATTTCATACTGTACTGATACCTTTTTGTGACTGGAAGTTAGAGAATGAAACCAATAACCAGCTCGTATGGTGTACGGCACCGGAAAAGCCTTACAATGCACTGGATATCGTTCCGATCAACTACTCCTCCACCATGGCCGAATCGGTATACCGGAAAGATTATTTGGACGAACGGTTGCAATTGTGGGTAGACAATCTGAATTTGCTCTACGTGGCTTTTACCCGTACCGGAAAGAATTTAATCCTATGGAGCAAAAAAAAGCAAAAAGGAACCATATCCGAGCTTCTTTCCGCCGCATTACCGCAAGTTGTCAAATCAGGCGAAGGGACATGGGATGAAGAAAGTATTTATGAATGTGGCAAAATATGTCCGTCAGACAAACCCGACCTTCTTGTCGATACTCCCGTAATCAATAAACTGGCACAGACTGCCGCAAAACTCCCCGTTCATATGGAAAGTATGCGCCATGACATCGAATTCCGACAGTCCAACCGTTCGGCAGACTTTATAGCCGGTGTGGATGAAGCTGAGTCTTGGCAACGTTTCATCAACCGGGGGCGTTTGCTGCATACTCTTTTCTCCGCCATCAAAACAGAAGCTGACATTGATGACGCTATCAACAGACTTGTATTTGAGGGAATAATCGGTCGCACGGAAACAGAAGAAGAAGTTCGTGACCTGACTCGACGTGCTTTTTCCATCCCACAAATCAAAGACTGGTACTCGGGTAGTTGGCAGTTATTCAATGAATGTGATATTATCTGGAGAGAGAACGGAGAATTGCATACCCGCCGCCCTGACAGGGTAATGATGCGAAATGGCGAAATAGTGGTTATTGACTTCAAATTCGGTAAACCGAATAAAAAATACAATAGACAGGTACAAGGTTATATGCAATTACTGGTTCGCATGGGATATGATGCAAACAGTATCAACGGATATCTGTGGTATGTGGAAGAAGGAAATATAGAAAAAGTATAATAATGTCCAGTCATACTGGCAAACAGGATATAGACATTACATGGAAACATTTCTTCAATTGGTCGCTCACGACCTTCATTCAAAAATAGGAGACGATTTGTCGCGTACGGCTATCGTATTTCCCAATAAACGTGCCGGCTTGTTCTTCAACGAGTATCTGGCAGCAGAAAGCGACAAGCCCATCTGGTCACCTGCCTACGTAAATATCAGTGAACTGTTCCGGCAACTTTCTACGTTGAAGCCGGGTGATCCTATCCGGATGGTATGTGAACTTTATAAAGTATTCTGTGAAGAAACTCACAGTGAAGAACCATTGGATGATTTTTATTTCTGGGGAGAATTACTCATCAGTGATTTTGATGATGTGGATAAAAATCTGGTAGACGCCGATCGTCTTTTCACCAATTTACAGGATTTGAAGAACATCATGGATAACTATGACTTCCTTGACAAAGAACAGGAAGAGGCCATACAACAATTTTTTCAAAATTTCTCTATAGAAAAACGTACACAACTCAAAGAGAAGTTTATATCTCTTTGGGATAAATTAGGTGATATCTACCGCCATTATCGTACCAATCTGACCCATTTGGGCATTGCGTACGAAGGCATGATGTATCGCAACGTCATAGAACAACTTGATGCCGACCGTCTGCATTATGACCGCTACGTATTTGTAGGTTTCAATGTGTTGAATAAAGTAGAGACTGAGTTTTTCCTCCGATTACAGAATGCAGGGAAAGCTATGTTTTATTGGGACTATGATATATTTTATACCCGTTTGCCCCACGAACAAAAACCTCCTTATGTCCACGAAGCCGGAGAATTCATTCTTCGTAATCTGAAGGTATTTCCAAATGAATTACCGGAAAGTGCGTTCGATACATTACGCAAGCCCAAACAAATACATTTCATCTCTGCACCAACAGAAAATGCACAGGCACGTTATATTCCGGAATGGATTAGAGGGATCAAAAATTATAAATTACAAACTACAAACCATAAGGAAGAAGGTTGGGAAACATCTGAGAAAGAAAATGCGGTGGTACTCTGCAACGAGGCCTTGTTGCTGCCCGTACTCCACTCCATTCCTTCCGAAGTGAAGAATGTCAATATCACCATGGGATTTCCTTTGGCACAAACACCCGTATACAGTTATATCAACGCTCTACTGGAAATGCAGACTACCGGTTATCGTACCGATACGGGACGATATACCTACGAAAGTGTACTTTCTGTGTTGAAGCATTCCTATACACGTCAACTCTCACCATTTGCGGAAGACTTGGAGGAGCAGTTAACGAGAGACAACCGTTTCTATCCTCTCCCTTCCGAACTAAAGAAAGACGACTTTCTTGAACAGGTATTTACCCCTCAAAACGGTATTGCCTCACTATGCCGTTACATTACCGACTTGTTGCGTGAAGTAGCCGTCATCTATCGTCAAGAGAAGGATGCGGAAGACATTTTCAACCAACTTTACCGAGAATCCCTATTCAAGAGTTATACCCTCGTCAACCGTCTGTTAAACCTGATTGAAACCGACGGGCTGAGTTTGCAGACAGACACATTCAAACGATTATTGAACCGTCTACTCACTTCTACCAACATCCCGTTTCATGGGGAACCCGCCATTGGTATGCAGGTAATGGGAGTGCTCGAGACACGTAATCTCGATTTCCGTAATCTTATCATGCTATCCCTCAATGAAGGACAACTTCCCAAAGCAAACGGAGATTCTTCGTTTATCCCTTACAATCTGCGTAAAGCATTCGGTATGACTACCATTGAACATAAGAATTCTGTATATGCCTATTATTTTTATCGTCTGATACAACGTGCCGAGAATATCACTTTATTATATAATACTGCGTCAGACGGATTGAACCGTGGAGAAATGTCACGTTTCATGCTTCAGTTCCTGATAGAGTCACCGTATGACATCTCCCGAAAATATCTTGAAGCGGGACAATCTCCACAGCATAGCCGCGATATCCAAATAAAAAAGACATCCGAAGTGCTGAAGCGGATGTATGACTCATATGATGTCCGTCGTCACCCTAAGGCTTTCTTCTCGCCATCGGCACTCAACGAATACCTGGATTGCAGATTGAAGTTTTACTATCATCGTGTCGCCGGGCTGAAAACGCCGGATGAAGTCAGTGCCGAAATAGACTCTGCCCTGTTCGGAACCATTTTCCACCGTTCTTCCGAACTGGTATACAATGACCTCATAACCAACGGTAAAGAAATACGAAAAGAGGATTTAGAGCAATTATTACGAAATGATGTGAAACTACAGTCTTACGTAGACTGTGCTTTTAAGGAAAAATTCTTCCACGTATCAGAAGAAGAACAACCGGAATATAACGGTACACAGCTTATTCACTCCAAAGTCATCACTTCCTACCTACGACAACTTTTACGTAACGATTTGCAATATGCCCCATTCTGTATGGAAGGTATGGAGCAAGAAATCAGGGAAACGATGGAAGTTGATACCCCTTTAGGAAAACTGCCCTTACAGATAGGCGGTACCATAGACAGACTGGATAGCAAGAATGATACTTTACGTATTGTTGATTACAAAACCGGAGGTACCCCAAAAACTCCGGAAAGTATAGAACAATTGTTTATTCCTGCCGAAGGACGTCCGAACTATATTTTCCAGACATTCTTATATGCCTGTATCATGTGCCGTAAACAACCATTGAAAGTAGCTCCCTCCCTGTTGTATATTCACCGGGCAGCATCGGAAAGTTACTCACCAGTCATAGAAATGGGGGCACCCCGCCAGCCCAAGATACCGGTAAACAATTTCGCTTTTTTTGAAGATGATTTTAGAGACCGCCTAAAGGCATTATTACAAGAAATATACAATCCTGATGAACCTTTTACTCAAACGAAAGACAGTAAAAAGTGTGAATACTGCGATTATAGAAAACTATGTAAGAGATAAAAAATATAAAGGCATGAAAAAGGAGATTGTCTAAAATTGTTACATCATATAAGGATATGTAAATTCCTGGACAATCTCCTTTCCATTGATATAATACCTACCATTTTTCCTTATCCTTTCTTCAAAGGAACTGAGAAGCTAAATACCGACCCCTCTCCTTGTTTGGAAGTGAACCACAGTTTACCGCCATTCTTGTTTACGAAATCCAGGCAAAGCAGCAATCCTAAACCGGAACCTTCTTCATTATTAGTGCCAAATGTACTGAAATGCGTGTCGGTATGCAACAACTTCTTCTGCCCCTCTTCATCGATTCCACAACCATGATCATGGACACTGACTACCGCCATGCCATCCTTCTCTTCCATCTTGACCAGTACCTCGGAACCTTCATTGCTGAATTTAATGGCATTACTTACCAAATTGCGTACCACTGTCTTCAACATATCTATATCTGCACTTACAGGTAGCTTATCAACCTTTTCTTCACGAATAGTAATCTTCTTCAATCCGGCTACCATATTGAATACATCTATTACACTATCCACAACCTCTACCACATCAATATCCTGATATACAACATTCAGGCTACCAATCTGGCTTTTGGTCCACTTCAACAGATTATCCAACAAAGAAAATACATCCTCAGTAGTCTGATTAGCCATAGTCAACAACTCATACATCTCGTCACCAATTTTTTCTACAGGCAAATTCAAGATGAGCATATTCAGCACCATCTTAATAGACCCCATTGGAGACCGTAAGTCGTGGGCGATAACAGAATACAATTTATCACGACCGGCAATGGTTCGTTGAAGTTCTTCTGTCTTCTTCAGAATAAGACGTTTGGCTGCTACCAATGAAATCTGATGAGTAACTCGGATTATCAATTCTTCCTTATTGAAAGGTTTGGATATAAAGTCATTAGCCCCAACCTGGAAACCTTTCACAATATCTGTAGTACTATTCAAAGCTGTCAAAAAGATGATTGGAATATCAGCTGTATTTGCATTAGCTTTCAAATGCTGCGCGACTTCAAAACCACTCATATCAGGCATCATTACGTCTAGCAACACTAAGTCGGGATGTTCTTTATCCACTTGCTCCAAAGCTTGCCGGCCATTACTTGCCGTAGCGATTGCAAATTTCTCATTTGTCAAGAGTACTTTCAACAATAACACATTTGACATCACATCATCTACGATGAGGATCTTGTACTCAGAATGGTTTATTTCCATATTCATCTTTTTATGTATTTTTCCGTTTCCGATATTATAAGGTTAAGAACGGTAGTCCTTAAAGTATTCTATCATGTAGCGTAAGCCTTCCTCCAATTCAATGGTAGGTTGCCACCCCAATTTATTTTTAGCCAACGTAATATCCGGTTGGCGCTGTTTAGGATCATCATGTGGCAAGGGCTTGAAAATCAGCTTCGACTTGGCTCCTGTTAATTTGATAATTTTCTCAGCCAGCTCCAAAATGGAAAATTCATTCGGATTTCCCAAATTTATCGGCCCGGTAAAATCATCTTCCGTATTCATCATCCGCACCATTCCTTCAATCAAATCATCTACATACTGAAAACTACGTGATTGATGACCTGTACCATAAATCGTAATATCCTCATTCTGCAACGCTTGAACTACAAAATTGGATACCACCCGCCCATCGTCAGGCAACATACGCGGACCATACGTATTGAATATACGTATTATTTTAATACGTATACCATTCTGGCGATGATAATCCATAAACAAAGTTTCGGCACAACGTTTACCTTCATCATAACAAGAACGAATACCTATCGGATTTACATTTCCCCAATAACTTTCCATTTGGGGATGCACTACCGGATCACCGTATATCTCGCTGGTAGAAGCCTGCATAATCTTTGCATTCACTTTCTTTGCCAGTCCCAACATATTGATGGCTCCCAAAACAGAGGTTTTTATAGTCTTAATGGCATCATATTGGTAGTGGATTGGAGAAGCGGGGCAAGCTAAGTTGTATATTTCGTCAACTTCCGCATCAAACGGAAACTCTACATCATGATGCACAAACTCAAAATGAGGATTGTTTTTCAAGTGAGTTATATTATCCTCTGAACCGGTGAAAAGATTATCAAGGCATATTACATGATGTCCGTCATTAATCAACCGTGTACACAGATGAGAGCCAATAAAACCAGCACCACCGCTTACCAAAATTTTCTTCATGCAACTATTTTCTAATGTCCGAAGACTTATGAAACCTGTTCGTTTTGTTTATGCTGACAAATGTAGGCGATTTGGTTAACTTATGCAAGTTTTGTAAAAGAATAATTTTATTTGTTAAGGAATATATTCTTGCTTGGCATCTGGAATACTGAAATCATTATTCGCAAACAAATCCGCCAATCCAGAAATCTGTTTTAAACGCAACAGTTCATCACGATCCATACCGATGTTTTTCATTATCCACTGATCGGACATTCCGGCACGATCTAATTCTGCTACAATGTTGCACATCAATTCAATGTTATGTGCTCCACGTGCACGATTATGACGAATGGTAGATGCCATACGGTTGGATAAATCCTTATCAATAACAACAACTGGCAGTAATCCGTTTTCGCGTTCATAAATTCGTTTGGAAGTCTTCATCACTTGATAACGGTGATAACCATCGACTAAAATATACTGATCCGTATTCTCGTCATAATAGCAAACACAAGGCATAGTAAAGCCATCTTCCCAAATAGAAAGTTCCAAAAGCTTCATTTCGGGAGGTGCCACTACATTAGGGTTGTAATCATTAGCCTGTATTTTGTCTACAGGAATTGCTTTTACACCATACACCGGACTTTTATCTACACTCATAACATCATATTTTTGAATTGTTCCATAATTTTGTCTCGTTTATAAATCTCTTCTTTATTCAGGGCAAACCCCATATACTTACAAGCATGGTCATTTTTCAGAATACAGATACACATACGTTTGTAAGTAGGTATTTCCCTGAACTCAGCAATATCGATATCGTCCAGATAGTCCATACGCACAGGCTTCTTATTAGTCTTGTAATTCGTATAGTTTATCACTTCAATAGGGATATTGGCATCCATCAACTTCCGAATGGTATCTTCACTGAGACACCCTCCTTTGGTTCGCCAGAACTCAATACTCACAGTCAGCTTTCTCAGATAGTTACGCCGAGTTTCCTCGGGTAAGGTAGAGAGTAGAAACTGCATAAAACCTTTCCAGGTATATCCTTTGGGCAATCGGACCGTTTGCCACCCCATTGCATGTGTCCCTCCATATATCCCGGTAAAGTTTACACCATTAACACGTCCGATCATTTTTCCCCAAGTATTGGGATCAATTACTTTGTAGAGCGACAGGCTCTCCTGAGCTTCGCACAAGAAAGGACTTGCTACACGTTGCCGTTCAATATTGACCCCTGCTTTATAATACAGATCGTACAAATGATTATAATCATAACCAAACTTACCATTTGCAATCCAGACATCCGTAGTTTTCCAATCATAAATAGGATAAGCATTGTAGATGTCATTACCAATTTTCGAAGTCCACTTATAATTATGATACATCTGATATTTCCTGCTCAAATGAATAGCACGCCAACGGTTGAAACTTTCTTGTGTACGGATACCGATGAGGAAACAGGTGCGTACCGCATCTTTTCGCAAATGTAGCCATTTGGCAAAATGCATCTGAAATTCATAATCCCACATATTCTCCGTATAGTACGGAAAATCATCTTTAGTATAACAATTCGGCGGCATTTGCCGTACCCAAATGTCTTTCATGCTATCATCCCACGGACGCCAGAAACTCTGATACATAGAAGTACAGGTAGTGACACGAAAAGGTACACATACCCTATAAACCTCCAGAATATCCGCATTAGCTTTTAAGATACGGTCTACATAATCAATAGTATATGTATACTGTATCTCATAATCCATGTGAAATACACATAGTTTCCGCTTCAAGTTATTCCGACGGACATAATCTATGCATAAGTTCAACAATACACCACTATCTTTTCCTCCGGAGAAAGAGACGCAAACGGTGTCAAATTCTTTAAATATTAAGCTAATACGTTCTTGTGCAAGTTCATATACATTTTTAGATGGCACCATATTCATCTGTCTTTTTTCATTTTCACATAACGGGTCCAAACCTTTTCCTCTGAAAAGCCGAGTTCCTTAAACACCTGTCTATGTTCAATAAAAGTGACCGAAGTAAGATTTACATCTGCGTTCGTTTCAGATATAACCTTTTCCAAGAGTAATTTCAGAGTTTCCTCCTTATTGTCCTTCACATAATAGTTATTGATTATATATTCCTTTTTTTTATGTTCTACAGGAATAAAACCAATAACATTTTTCTTTTCCATCCCAATGAACCATGCGAAATTTTCGGTAGTACGGAAGGGATAATTGTGATTTTGTCTGAGTACCTCAGGATTCATCACCAGAGGAGCTACAAGCTCATAAAGCCTTTTGTCGTTTCCTTGCAATTGAATTACTTGCATAATATTAATAAATACTGGTATATTTTTTTTCAGGTGTTAAATATAAGTATTAAACTCTACCATATAAATAAGTTTTAAATAGATTTAAGAATAAAACGACCAAAAACAAATAATAATTTAATCTTTTAGAAACAAATTATATAAATTTATACAATTCTTGTATGCTACACAGACATTTACATAAAAGAAAATGTTAGATTTTATTGTTTTCTCATTACCTAATTAAAGATTTTTCATATCTTTGCACCGCATTTAAAAAGTATTCTATAATACCTTTTAATTAATCTGTATTTCTGATTTTTAACTCATGTTGTGTAAACAACAGCAAACAAACTATAAACAATAAGATTATGATGTTTAAAGCTACAAGAAAACCGTTCGTCAATGCGGTTATGTTACTAACCTCCTTAGGAATAACTACATCGTGTATCGACAATGGTTACGACCTCAACAAGGACATTGACATGAATATCTCCGTAGGTGGAGATGCTTTTACCATCCCATTGGGATATTCTGAACAAACCACGTTGGACAAGCTCATTGACGAATCGGAAACGTTGAAGAAAATGGATGACCAAACGTATGCTATCAAGAAAAATGATGGAATTGATGACGTAAGTATCAAGGTAGATCCGGTAAATATAAAGATAGACGAACCCAGTTTTAGTGGAACAACTGTAGATTTCGAAGCCGGCTTGGATGACTTCAACGTTGCAGACAAAAAAAGCTCGTCCAAACTGGATGCGCCAAGCATTGTCGTGGACGTAAAACTGCCAGAAGACATAAGCATGGATACCGGAATGAGACCGATTGTTACCGGCGGAGGTACAATCAATGACCAGGAAAGCCCTTTTGAATTTACCTATAAAAAGGAATGGCCGAAAGAAGTAAAGACCATACATGAAGTTGTATTGCAAGATCAAAGCGGCAACAAGAAATATGGACAGAAAATAGCATTCAACGTTATAGCTCCTGCCGGAATGATAAATATCACGGACTTTACCGTCAAGTTCCCTGTAAATTTCATTTTGTACAATGCAAACGGGGAAAAGCAACCAGGCAACAGCATTCAATTGGCCAGAGGATTACAAACTGAATCCAAAGCAACTTATGAGTTTTATGTATATGGACAGAAACTGAATGCAAGCCTTCCGACAGGTATCGAAATCCATGATAAAATCACGTACAATTTCACATATACCACGGAAAAAGCCCCAACCTCAACCGACATGCTCAGTGTTCAGATGGAAAAAACCGATTTCATCTTCGACCATGCATTGGTGACCACCAATGATATTGAAGCGAATATGAAACGCGGTACCGTAGAAATGAATACTACCATTGACGGACTGGAAGACGTGAACGAAGTCCACTCTGTTGATTTCAAGGATAATTCCATTTTAGCAATGGATATCGCCAAAGGTTTGGAATTGCCTGTAGACTTCAAAAGTGGTGATCTGGTTATAGAATTCCCTTCTTATTATAAAATGGAATTAAAAGAAGCTGATAATGGCATTACATATACAGGAAATGAACTGACAATACCGGCAACCGCATTGCCCGACGCAAAAGTCGCCCTTCTTCTGAAACAAGTAAACTTTACCGGTACGGATAAAGGCAAGCCGGTCATGGAAAACGGAAAGCCTATTATCAAATTAACCGATCCCGTGACGTATTATCTGAAAGATAATGCACCTATGATACTCCAAAAAGACAATATCAGTTCTACAGATGTTGCCGACCTGGACAAAAAAGAAATGGACGTATTTGTAAACGGTGGGAAAATGGAAATTACAAATGCTTTTGTAGATGCTAAATCTTATACTGCAGAAGTAAAAGACAATACTTCTTTTGAAGTCAAGGAAGACGTAGACGAAGCACTGAAAATTCTAAAAACGGTTGCTTGGAAAACAGGTAGTACTCCTAAAATGACATTACATATCAATTTCTCTGACAACTTCCCCAAAGAAGAAATTTCAGAACTGGAATTCAGTGATTTGAAAATTCAATTACCTAAGTTTGTTAAATTTGCGGCAGGTATTGAAGGAATGGACTATGATAAAAATGTATTGACCCTGAATGATAAATTCAAAGTACTGGAAGGCTACACCAAACCTTTGGAAACCACCGGTATGGATTTCAGTTACATGAACAACGGCACAGGCCTGAAAACTACAGTGGAGAACGGAAAGACATGGCTGAAAATAACCGATGAAAATGAAACCAAGGTAGACATTCTGGGTGATGTTAAAACTTTGGGAGGTGACAACATCAACACAGATAGATTAAAAGGTATCACAGTCACTCCAACCGTCACCATCGACGAAATGCCGGTAGGTTTAGTGACAGGTGAAGTAGATCCGGTGATAGACGATGTGGATGAGAACGTTGAACTCGACCTCGGCGATGATCTTGACTTCCTGAAAGATGAAGGAAATGAACTCGACATCAAAAACCCACAAATTAAGTTGACACTTAACAATACGGTAGGTGTACCGGTAGACATGAATTTGACGATTTATGGTGTAGACGAAAATGATAAGGAAATAGAAAACTCACGAGTGGAAGGCATTAAATTCCAATTGCAACCAACAAATGTGGGTCAAGAAACAAAGACAAGTGTGTTCATGCTTTCACGTGAAGCCATGAATATGCCTGAAAATGACGCGACCCATCATTACGAAAATGTAGTAGTGTCTAATTTAAACAAAGTAATGACCCGCGTTCCCGATAGAGTGAAGTTCCATATGAATGCCAAAGCAAATAACGGTACAGAACATCATGTAGACATTTCCAAGGATATGACTATCACCGGTGAATATGATGTAACCGTTCCTTTGCAATTCGAGGATTTAAATATCAACTATATTGATGTTATTGATGACCTGCACAGCGACTTGGAAGACGTACTTGACAAAACAACTTCCGCAACATTGGAAATATTGGCAGATGCACTGAATAACGTCCCTCTGGATTTGAACTTAAGTGCCAAGGCACAAGATACTGACGGTAACGAACTGACAACCATTGAGGCAACCGTATATGCCAATGATATAAAAGACGGGAAAATAGGTGGAGCCATCACTGAAGACAGTGCAGTTAAGACTCCTATCTTAATTCGCCTGGTAGCAACCTCCAGTGCCGATCTAAAGAAATTGGACAAGCTGGAACTAACCATTCACGCCAAAGCAAATGAAACCACGGCAGGCTTACCGCTGAAAGCAACCCAATGGGTCAAGATTGAGAATGCCAAAGTAAAGATAAAAAAAGCAAACTTTGATTTGAATTAATTTAAAGCAGAATTACTATTATGAAATTATATAAAAAAATAATGGTGGCAGTCCTTACGACTGCCGCTACAAGCGGAATGATGGCACAACAAACCTCACGTTCGGCATATTTCTTAGAAGGTGCTACCTACCGCCATTTACTAAATCCGGCTTTCATGGGCGAACGCGGATACGTCAGTATGCCAGGACTGGGTAATCTCTATGTAGGCGCACGTTCCACAGCTGGTGTAGGAACTTTTATCTATAAAACACAAGATGGAGGACTGACTACTTTCATGAATGAAAGCGTAAGTACCAAAGAATTCCTCAATAAACTCCCCAATCGTGTTAAGGTAGGTGTAGACCTCAACGAACAAATTCTTGGAATAGGTTTCCATGCTTGGGGAGGGTTTAACACTTTAGGTATCAGTGTACGTTCCGATGTCAATTTCTCTATGCCTAATGAGCTGTTCAAGTTTATGAAAGAATCTAACGACAGTCATTATAAACTAAAGAACATCAATATCACGAGTACCAACTTTGCCGAGATTGCTTTTGGTCATGCCCGCGAAATCAATGATAATTTGACTGTAGGTGCCAAACTAAAAGCTTTGGTAGGACTTGCAAAAGCTACCGTACGCATTGACCAAATGGATCTTCATGTATCGGGTGACAGATGGAGTATTACTCCCCAAGGCGCTGAAGCATACGTATCGGCAAAAGGATTGATAATACCTACCAAGGGAGAAACACGTAACTATCAAGAAGATGACTACGAACTGGATCTTGACGGTAATCGTACAGATGTCTTGAAAGAAGGTACCAATGACCAGATTGATTATGACGGAGTGGATTTCGATGACAACAACATTGGCCCCACAGGCTTTGGTATGGCAATTGATTTGGGTGCAACCTATCGCTTGAACGACGAGTGGAGCTTCTCTGCATCTATCATTGACCTTGGTTTTATTTCATGGAAAAATACCGTTAAAGGTACCATGACCAAGACATTTGAGTTCGATGGTTTCAAAGATGTTCCTTTCGAAGATACCGACGATAATAAAGAAAATAAATTGGATAACCAGGTCGACAAAATAGTAGATGACCTTGCCGACATGGCTAAGTTCGACAAAGCAGGCGAAGGCATGAAACGTACTACAGCTCTGGCAGCTACCCTGCATTTAGGCGCGCAGTACACTCTTCCCGCTTATGATCGCTTGAACTTCGGTTTTCTGTCCACTACCCGTATTCAAGGAGTAAATACTTGGACAGAAGCCCGTATATCTGCTAATGTTGCCCCTATCTCATGGTTTGAAGCATCACTGAACTATGCTCTGTCCAATTTCGGTTCAACAGCCGGACTAATGTTGAACTTCCACCCACGTGGTTTCAACTTCTTTCTTGCTGCAGATATGCCAATGTGCAAATATGAGCCTGCCTACTTCGCTCCTATCAGCCGTGCGCAAGTTAACGTAAACATGGGTATCAACTTTACCTTCGGACCAAAGCACAAACGTAAATACAAAGTAACAGAAGTGCAGTCACTCTAAAACACCTATTCATTAAAATATAGAAGAATATGAAAAAAATATATTGTCTACTATTTGCAATATTGCCTTTAACGGCATTTGCAGGTGAGGTTAAAGTAACCAAACCGACATTGACACTAGAAAATGATACACTTACACTGGATTTTGACTTCAATGTGGAAGAAGTAAAAGTCAACAGTACGCAGTCTTATGCCTTTACTCCTGTACTGTTTTATGGAAAGAGTTATCAAACTCTCCCTCCGGTAGTGGTAAGTGGCAAGAAACACTTCAAGATGCGTCGTAAAGATCGCCGTATCGCCAAGAAAGGTGATTATACCCAACCGTATACCATTGTTAAAGGCAAGTCTGCTGACCGTCAAGACCGTATAGACTATAAAATCTCCATTCCTTATCAGGAATGGATGAGTAAGGCCGATATGTGGATACTTCAAGAAGGCAAGAAAGACTGCCTTATCGACTTACCCGAAATTCAGATAATAGAACCGGAAATTGTGGAAGAAGCTCCCGCCCTACCGCAAAAAGGCGCAATTTGTGAACCTTGTATGAACATGGTATCTTACCTTACTCCAACTGAGCAACCACTAAAAATACGTTCAGAACAAAACACCTTATATATAGAGTACGCAGTAGGTGGTACTGAATTTAAAGCTGACTACAAGAATAATTCCGCTGAATTGCAGAAGCTGAAAGAAACGCTAAATCCTCTGACTGAAGGTGACCTTATCACTTTTAAGGCTATCAACATATGTGGTTATGCATCACCCGACGGTTCTGCCAAGACGAATGATCGCGTAGCTACCAAACGCGCAGATTCTTTCGCACTCTATCTGAAGGGAAGTTATAACTTCCAAGATAGTATTCTGAAGGTTACATCAGCCGGTGAAGACTGGAACAGTCTCATCGAAATGCTCAAAGAAGAGAAACCGGCTTATGCAGAAAAGGCATTGGAAATCATAGCAAAATATCCGAACCTGGATGTACGTGAAGCAAGACTAAAATCCGGTTTGGGAACTTCTTACCGCACAATGGTTAATGACTACTTCTCACGTCTACGCCGTTTGTCTATCTCTGTTGAATACGAAATTAGAGAAGTACGTAACTCGGAAGCCGCAGAACTCATCTATACTAATCCGAAAATGCTGAACCTGCAAGAAATGTATGGGGTAGCAAAGAAATACCAGCCGGGCACAAAGGAATACAAGGAAGTATATGAGATTGCCGCCACCAACTATCCGCAGGATGTTGTGGCAAATATCAATGCAGCATCCGCTAATATTGTTTATGGTGACTTTGACCGTGCAAAACAGTATATGGAAAGAGTCAAAGATGATCCGCGCGCATGGAACAACATGGGGGTACTGGCATGGTTGTCAGGTGACTCTGAAATAGCACAAGAATGGTTTACCAAAGCATTGACCGTAGAACCGGAAAAAGCACAAGAAAATTTGAATAAAATGAAGTAATAACATCATCTTATTCCTCTTGAAAAGGTTGCAATACTGGAGTTTTTATTCTATATTGCAACCTTTTAAGTATAGAACCTGAAACATGATAAAATACCTGATTTTATTCTTTACTTTTGCCAAAATAGGCATGTTTACCATCGGTGGTGGTTATGCCATGATACCTCTCATTGAACGTGAAATCATTAAAAAAAAATGGATGAACAAAGAGGATTTTATGGAAATGTTTGCACTCACCCAATCTCTGCCTGGTGTATTTGCGGTAAACATATCTATCTTTGTAGGTTACAAGCTACATAAAGTAAAAGGTAGTTTAGTGTGCGGACTAGCAACCATCCTTCCTTCTTTCACCATTATGATGTTGATAGCCATGTTTTTCGCCCACTTCCAAGACAACCAAGTCATGATACGCATCTTCAATGGTATCCGCCCAGCAGTAGTTGCCCTCATCCTCTTTCCCTGTATCTCTGCGGTGAAAGCGTTGAAACTAAGATATTGGCAGCTGATACTCCCAGCCATCGCCACAGTACTAATCTGGCAGTTTGGACTGTCTCCTGTCTACATTGTCTTGACTGGTATTGCGGGAGGAATGATATACACATTATGGTTAAAAGATAAACTGACAAAATTACAAATATGATATACTGGCAACTCATTTTAGTATACTTAAAGATTGGCATGTTTGGATTTGGCGGTGGATACGCAATGTTATCCCTGATACAATATGAGGTAGTAGACCATCATCACTGGCTCACTTTACAACAGTTTACCGATGTGGTAGCCATTTCACAGATGACACCTGGTCCGATAGGTATCAACAGTGCCACCTATGTAGGTTATTCCGTCACACAAAGTGTATGGGGAGCCGTGGTTGCTACGGTTGCCGTCTGTCTACCTTCCTTCCTGCTAGTACTCCTCATCTCCTACTTCTTCGTGAAGTGCAAGAATAATAAATATATCAAGGCAGCAATGTCCGGATTACTGCCTATGTCTGTTTCATTAATAGCCGCTGCTGCCCTACTACTGATGAACAAAGAAAATTTCATTGATTATAAAAGTCTGCTCATCTTTGTAGGAGCTTTTGGCGTGACATGGAAATGGAATTTACATCCCATCTTATTGATAATATTCTCGGGTGTTGCCGGATATCTCCTGTATTAAGTTCTTCGTCAGGAATAACCTTTAATTATCTCCTGTTCCCAAGTCATTCCGCTGATATCAGTCAATATCAGGTTATAATTTCCCGGAGAAAGGTTTATTAAGCCGGCGCTTTCAATGTTGAGCGTTGCCTTGGCTCCGAGTGGAATAATCATACTGTGTCTGCCCGGTTTCACCTTTGCTACATACTTATTATGTATATTTCCAGTGGGAAAATGAGCCAAGTCTTCCATATTCAAATTAAGAATTTTATTACCCTCCATATCTTCCAGGGCAATACCAATAAGGAAAGAACCATAAACATCAATACCCTCAACCCTCGACATGGTAAACTGAAGTCT
The DNA here is from genome assembly GCF_003438665.1 of Bacteroides sp. OM08-11. Taxonomy (NCBI): domain Bacteria; kingdom Pseudomonadati; phylum Bacteroidota; class Bacteroidia; order Bacteroidales; family Bacteroidaceae; genus Bacteroides; species Bacteroides sp. OM08-11. The sequence continues at coordinate 37,024 of NZ_QSTJ01000011.1, read as the reverse complement.
TCTATCCTGCAGATTTGCATCTGTAATCTCTATTTTGGGTTTTACCGACATATTGTGTAGTTCTCCAAATACCCCTCCATGAAACATCTGATTGGTAAATAACGTCAAGAACAAAATTACTCCGCTACCTATAAGTACCAACTTTTTCAAAGATTCCCCTTGTAACGGAAATTCTCCGGAAGCAACCCAAGAATACCATTTCCATTCACTAAATCCAGGATTTTTAGAAATCCATAGATTATCCATAGAATAATGACCTCCTCCTGCTAAAAAAATTGTGAAGCCGGTAGCTATCCCCAGTACTCCGATTTGCCATTCGTCCAAACAAACAGAACCTATCCATCCAGATCCCAACAAAATACCACCTGCCAAAATAATTACCCCAATACTTGCCAAACGGGTAAAACACCCCAACATGAACAATAAACCGACTATCCCCTCAATGATAGTAAAAATAAGCATCGACCACCATAAAATATCGGGTGTAGCCACCAAATATTCTATCACGGGTCTAATTCCCAATGCATTTGGAAGAAAATGATTAAATTGTTCTCCGATATATCCCGGAGAATCTTCTACTAATCTATTCTCCAATACAATACGTCTCCAAAATACAGAAAAGTACGTCCAGCCTACTACCAGACGAAGAGTAAGTGTAAACATTCCCGAGAGATTGTATACACGACTTGTAGTAAAATCCTGTTTCATCGTTATCTATTCAATTTTTATCGTAGATAAATAACAATATAAAGACTCTTTTTGTTTCTTATAGAAAAAATATTTTACTAAAAAATCAAGAAACATAAACTACTTTACGCGCATAACACCACACTACACTATATGCCACCAAAGGAACAGTGAATGCCATCACCATTGTACTATGATCAGCAACCAATCCCATCAGTAGAGGCCCCACTACCCCCCCTACCGGAGACATCATCAAGAAAGAAGAAGCACGTTTGGTATGATTACCCAGTCCTCTGAGCGACAGGGCAAATATAGTTGGAAACATTATCGCTTCAAAGGCATATCCACATAGAAGTGCCACCAATGAGACCATCCCTACATCCAATAGTACCACCAAAGTGGTCAGCACTGTTCCCGTAGCGCATATCAGCAACATTTTCTCTGCACAGACACGCCCCATTATCCAACTACCAATAAATCGTCCCAGCATAAACAGTCCCAACCCTCCGAAAGAGAGTATCAATGAAGCATCACGAGCATTCATCCAACCTTGCTCTACCACATAATTGATAAAGAAACTATTAATAGAGATTTCTCCTACCTCATAGGCAAACAATGCGATAAGCCCAAAAATGAAAAGACGGTGTGACCATAGTTTCACTTGGTTACCGTCTTTATCTACTTCTACACAATGTTCTATCTCCGGTAACTTGATTTTCGTAAATACCACAGTAACCAATAACACTATCACTCCCATACAGACATAGGGTAAAGCCACATTTCCCGAACCACCTGTACTATCTTCCGGAAACAAGAGTAATCCCGTCAACACAGGTGCACAAATACAACCTAATCCATTGAAGGATTGCGCAAAATTTAATCTGCTGGCAGCTGTCTCTTTTGCTCCCAATTCAGTGGCATATGGATTTGCAGCAGTTTCCAGAAACGTCAATCCACAACCAATGACAAACAAAGCAAATAGAAAAAGATTAAATGACAAATAAAACTGTCCCGGAATAAAAAGTAGCGAACCTATTCCATAGAGTAATAACCCGAAAACGACTCCTCTACGATAACCAAAACGGCTGATAAATAACCCTGCAGGAATAGCCATCACAAAATACCCCATATACATCGTCACTTGTATGAAGGCCGAATGTGCTTTCGAAATGTTCAGCAATTCCTGAAAATGCTTATTCAGTACATCCAGAATAGCGTGCGCAAATCCCCACAAGAAAAAAAGCGAGGTAATCAAAATAAAAGGAACAAGATATTGTTCTCCTACTAATGGTATACGTTTCTGTTTCATAAGTAAGATTATCGCGGAAATCCTTATCCGTTATAAATGTGGTTGCAAAGATAAACATAAGAATTCAAATTCGTTCTTCATAGCAGAAAGTTATATAAATTCCAGCCGGCTACTTAGAAAAGCATCAAATCCTTTCAATATGACCTGAAAATAATATAGAGATAACATATTGTATATCACCCAATTTTTGCTATACAGATCTTTCAAATCTTACAATAGTTACATCGTAAGACTTGAAAATCCTTCTTTAAAAATGAGGATGGCTATCCATGTCTAACAAATATGTTCTAATGTCGCTCTCAGAATATCCCAGTTCCCTATAATGTTGTATCAGTTCATAATTACGATCAACAATCTCATATATACTATCAAATCCTATGATAGGACTATCCATTTCAACATCAAAGTCTTCTAAATGAACATTTGCAATTAATTTCTCTGTAAATATCTCTCGAAATATCCCCCATGAAGCATACGCTATTATTGTCTCATTTTGTTCATCCATTTCTCTTATAAGAATATCCCAAGTCATAGCATGTTCAATATTCGGACTACATATATCTTTTACAATATTCCGTACAAATGTATATAAACAATCAACAGATTGACCTTGTGAATATGGATCATACTCATTAATAATATGTTGGTATTTCTCCATCATATTACTATTAGGAACAGCATGTGAAGAATGGTTATCTATCAAAGAAAAAGAGGAAATGTCGACTATCGTGATTACATATGGAGCAGACGATTGTTCCACTGAATTTTTCCATAGAAAAGCAAAACCATGCCCATGTAACCTCTCCCCCTTATCAGCCATTAACTGAAGTATGTTCCGAAGTAATTTCTCTTTTGTACGTAAGTCATGTTTATGATCATATAAACCAACATGATAACCTCCCAAATGCTTTTCCCCAATCAATATATCATATTTCTTTGCATAGATTTCCGATAAATCCAGAATTCTTAGTCTTTCATTCTCTTCATCATCAATTGTTGGTTCCAAACAAATAATATGCCTATTCAACCAAATTATTTCATTTACTACATAATGTTTTAACAATGTAGGCCATGATGTTGAAATAATGACAAAAACAATTTCACCTTCAGAAAAGAAAGGTAATTGAGAACGTATTTCTCCTATATACGCCCCCAATTCGGTTCCCACCTGACGGGTTGCATTTTTCTCGTTTTTCAACTCAATACAAACAAGTGAGGAGGTTTCTGGAGCAAACAATAAAAAATCAGGTTTTAGTATCTCTTGTTTCTCCAAAGATATATTTTCATTTTCTACAATAATTTCATTGGTATATAACGACTCTAGACACCACTTATAAGACTCTATTATTTTATTACTTTTCCAATCCAAACCGTCAAAAACCGTTTCACTACCATAATCAGCAGCATTCAATATCAAATCAGCTAGGGCAGTGTCTGTTTCCTTATGAAGGAGTCGGCTTAGCCATTGCTGCATTTCGGTTTCGGAACAAAATACCTTTTTTCTCATTGTCGAATTTTATGGAAAGTATAATAAAAAGAATGGAAAAGAATGAAACAAAAAAGACACTAATATACTAAATATTAGTGTCAAACATTTATTATTTTAAAGATATTCTTTAAGCGGTGCGTACGGGACTCGAACCCGTGACCCCATGCGTGACAGGCATGTATTCTAACCAACTGAACTAACGCACCATAATTTCATTTTATCATTGCCATCTCTCTCGATTGCGGTTGCAAAGGTAGACAAATATCTTATATCTGCAATAGGTTTTGAGAAAAAAAATCATCTTTTTTTTAACATAGGTTGATTATAAGAGATTTATGTTACCTTTGCAAAACGAACTTAAAATGAATAAGTATGAAAAATACCCCAATTGAACAGAAATTGATTGATGAAACTATTAAAGAATTCAATATAGCAGACTTTTCTAAAGCCACTATTCGTGAAGTAAAAGCAATTGCCGCCAAGGTTGAAGCAACTTCGGGTGTAGAATTTATTAAAATGGAAATGGGAGTTCCGGGACTTCCTCCTTCTACTGTAGGTGTAGAGGCAGAAATTGAAGCTTTGCAAAAAGGGATTGCAAGCTTATATCCCGATATCAATGGACTGCCGACATTGAAAGAAGAAGCCTCACGCTTCATCAAAGCATTTATTGATGTAGATGTTGCGCCTGAAGGTTGTGTCCCTGTTACAGGTTCCATGCAGGGTACTTTTGCTTCTTTTCTCACATGCGGCCAATGTAATGAGAAGAAGGATACCATTCTCTTCATTGATCCGGGTTTTCCGGTCCAAAAGCAGCAATTGGTCGTCATGGGACAGAAATACGAGACATTCGATGTATATAACTATCGTGGTGACAAACTGAAAGAAAAACTGGAAAGTTACCTTAAGAAGGGGAATATATCTGCCATCGTTTACTCAAACCCTAATAATCCCAGTTGGATTTGTCTGAAAGAAGAAGAACTTCGTATTATCGGCACATTGGCCACTCAGTATGATACAATCGTCCTAGAGGATCTTGCTTACTTTGCCATGGATTTTCGCCAAGATTTAAGTAAACCTTTCCAAGCTCCCTTTCAACCGTCAATAGCACATTATACAGACTATTATGTACTGCTCATTTCCGGTTCCAAGGCCTTTAGCTATGCAGGACAGCGAATCGGTGTAACTTGTATTTCGGACAAGTTGTATCATCGTGCCTATCCAGGATTTACGAAACGTTATGGTGGTGGAACATTCGGTACTGTATTTATTCATCGTGTACTCTATGCTCTTTCTTCAGGAACAAGCCACTCGGCACAGTACGCACTTGCTGCTATGCTGAAAGCTGCCAACGATGGAAAATATAATTTTCTCAATGAAGTAAAGATTTACGGTGAACGCGCCCGCCGCCTGAAAGAAATCTTCTTGCGCCATGGTTTCCATCTGGTATATGATAATGACCTGGGTGACCCTGTCGCTGATGGTTTTTATTTTACGATCGGTTATCCAGGTATGAACAGTGGAGAACTCGCCAAAGAATTGATGTATTATGGAGTAAGTGCCATTTCACTGGTAACTACCGGAAGTGACCAACAGGGATTGCGTGCCTGTACTTCATTCATCCAGGATCACCAATATGCTCAACTAGACAAACGTATGGCTATCTTTGCCGAAAATCATCCGACTAAATAATATTAACTGAGCCAGAAAACTTTAATATCAATAAAAGCATTCTATTATTGATAAAAAAAGGAAATATAATTTGTTTTTTATAGAATATTCTGTAAATTAGTGGCATGTCTATTAATACAGATATATTCAAAATAGAAACTAATCATATAGTTCCTGCACGAGGAAAGGTTCTGATTTCTGAGCCTTTCCTTTGTGATCATATATTTGGACGTTCGGTTATCTTATTGATAGATCACACACAAGAGGGTACAATGGGATTGGTAATGAACAAGTCTCTACCCTTATTTCTGAACGATATATTCAAAGAATTTGATTATCCAGAAGATATACCTATATATAAAGGCGGTCCGCTTAGCACAGACACGCTTTTCTATTTGCATACTCTGGAAAATATTTCAGGATCACTCCCTATCAGCAAAGGTTTCTACCTGAACGGTGATTTTAACGCTATCAAAGAATACATTATGCGGGGAAATCCCATTAAAGGTAAAATACGTTTCTTCCTTGGTTATTCCGGTTGGGAATACGAACAATTGTGCCGGGAAATCAAAGAAAACACATGGCTTGTAGGAAAAGAAGATTTAAACTCACTGATGAACGTGAACAACAGCAAAGAGCTTTGGAAAAACGCTCTCGGTAAGTTGGGAAGTAAGTATGAAATGTGGTCCCATTTCCCACAAATACCTACCCTCAATTAACGTTCCGGATATATTGCATCAAGATGACGTCTTTGTAACGCCCCCCTACACACCACCATTCCCTCAAAAGCCCACATTGTTTAAAACCACATGATTTGAATAGCCGTATACTTTTCTCGTTATCCGAAGTCACATGAACGATCAATTGTTTCAGATAAAGAAAGCCGAAAGCGTAATCACATATAAGTTTTAATGCTTCTTTAGCATAACCGTTTCCCTGATACTCTTTCCGTACCGCGATACCAATTTCACCCCGTGCATGCATAGGAGCAAAATCCGTAATATCAATTGTACCCACTACGGTTTCATCCTTACATCTCACAATCATCATCCGTAACTGGCGATCAGCAAACATATCACATTGGGAATTTTCGATATATTGTTTTAGGACAAACTTAGAATATGGTACCGAGAAGTTAGTTATATCCCATGTTTGTGGATCATTTTCTATAGCGTACATCACCTCCAAATCCTCCGGTTCCATAGCACGGAGACGTATATGTTCGCCTATAAAATAAGATACTTTCATACTTATAATAACCCTGTCTTTTCTGTTTATTTTTCTTCTTTATCTATGTGTAATTCCTTGCGCAAACGCTCCTCACCAGGCAAGCAAAATAGAGAAGCTGTTAAAGCAATGAGTGCACAAAGTGCCCCCGTATCACTCAATATCATATAATAGGTGAAAAAACCTGCTAATACCGGTATGGCAAGTAAAGCTAACCGTATCCTACACCAAAAAGAATAGAGACGCAATGCATCCTGAATGGCTACTGTATCAATCCTTCTCACCAGTATCCACGAGAAAAGCTTCAAAGACAACGGCACGCATGTGGCAACCAGCAGAATAGTAATTGTTTCGGCAAAATAAGTGACACGTACATTACCTGCATATATTCCTATCCAGTCGCCTCCACTCTCTCCAAGTATTACAAGAAGGATAGGCAACAGCCAGAAATAAACGAAAGTAACCTTTATCCGCTTTACAACTTGTTTTATTTGTTCTTCCATTGAAATTTAATTGATAATTGATAATCAGCAGTTACCTACGGGGCTAGACGATACCTGAGAACGGAGTACGATTTACAATACTACGCCCCAAGGTTACTTCATCAGTATATTCAAGTTCATCACCCACAGAAACACCTCGGGCAATGACAGAAAGTTTCACGCCCATCTTCTCCAACTTACGGTAGATATAAAAATTAGTAGTATCTCCTTCCATCGTAGTACTCAAAGCAAGGATTACCTCTTTGATATCTCCGGCAGCAACACGTTGCACAAGACTTTCTATCTCCAAATCTCCAGGGCCAATACCGTCCATCGGAGATATAACCCCTCCTAATACATGATACAATCCACGGAATTGTTGGGTTGCTTCTACCGCCATCACATCCCGGATATTCTCTACCACACAAACTACAGATGTATCCCGTTGCGGATTAGAACAGATACGACACGTTTCAGTATCTGATATGTTGTGGCAAACCTTACAATATTTCACCTCACGTTTCAAAGTTATAATAGCGTTACCGAAAGCTTCTGCCACCGCCAAGTCCTGGCGCAGCAAATAAAGTACAAGCCTCATCGCTGTCTTCCGCCCTACACCGGGTAATTTGGCAAACTCATTTACTGCCTTCTCTAATAATATCGAGGGAAATTGTCCATTCATATTTAAAATTTTCCTATTAGTGGACAAAGATATACAGAATTCCGAATTAAGAACGAAATTTTTTGAAATAAGTACTACCTTTGCAAATGGAAATAACTAAAGAATTGATAACAAAATGGAGATTACAAATGCTGAATTCGTCATCAGTAATACGGACGTAAATAAATGCCCGGCAGGGAATTTCCCCGAATATGCTTTTATAGGACGTTCTAACGTTGGAAAATCCAGTCTCATCAATATGTTGACAGGGCGCAAAGGACTTGCCATGACTTCTGCCACTCCCGGAAAAACGATGCTCATCAATCACTTCCTGATTAACAAAAACTGGTACATCGTAGACCTTCCCGGATACGGCTATGCCAAACGAGGACAAAAAGGGCAGGAACAAATTCAGCGTATCATTGAAAGTTATATATTACAGCGAGAACAGATGACCAATCTCTTCGTCCTCATTGACAGTCGTCACGAGCCACAACCCATCGACCTTGCTTTCATCGAATGGTTGGGCACGAACAGTGTTCCTTTCTCCATTGTTTTCACTAAAGCCGACAAACTGAAAGGAGGTAAATTGAACTCAAATATCCGTGAATATCTGAAAAAGTTACAAGAACAGTGGGAAGAACTCCCCCCCTATTTCATCACTTCCTCTGAAAATCGTATGGGGCGGGAGGAACTGTTAAACTATATAGCATCCATTAACAAAGAGATAAACTCAAATAAATAAAAAGACATGAAAAGGACTTTTTTTTGGTACATTTTTATTGCCACACTGCTATTGACTACCAATAGTCAGGCACAATCTCTAAAAGATTTATTTAATAAAGGAAACATTGAAAAGGTTGTCAGCACTGTGACGGGTAAAACCTCTATTAACATGATCGGTACATGGACCTATTCCGGTTCCGCCATCGAGTTTGAGTCAGACAATATGCTAAACAAAGCAGGTGGTGCTGTTGCTGCAGGCGTAGCCGAAAAGAAACTTGACGAACAACTTTCCAAAGTAGGTATTAAGAACGGGCAAATGACATACACATTCAATGCCGACAGTACTTTCAGTGCCAAACTGGGAACCCGTGATCTGAAAGGCACTTATTCGTACGATGCTTCCAGCCAACAAGTAAAAATGAAATTTGCAAAGTTACTCCCCCTGAATGCAAAAGTGAACTGTACTTCTACTTCCATGGATTTATTATTCAATTCTGACAAACTCCTGAAACTGATTACCACACTTTCTGGTAAAAGTAATAATTCCACACTGAAAACAATCAGTTCATTAGCCAGTAGCTATGACGGTATGATGCTAGGATTTTCTCTAAAGAAAGAATGACGTATAGAGACAAAAAAGGCCCCACAGATAATGAAACCTGTGGGGCTTTTTACTATAAAATAAAGAAAGAGCGGAAAACGAGACTCGAACTCGCGACCCTAACCTTGGCAAGGTTATGCTCTACCAACTGAGCTATTTCCGCATTTGATGACTTTCTTTTCACAAAGAAACGTGCCCAGAACAGGACTCGAACCTGCATGCCTCTCGACACACGCACCTGAAACGTGCGCGTCTACCAATTCCGCCACCTGGGCAT
>NZ_QSTJ01000011.1:0-27756 GCF_003438665.1 Bacteroides sp. OM08-11 | reverse complement strand
AAAGAGCGGAAAACGAGACTCGAACTCGCGACCCTAACCTTGGCAAGGTTATGCTCTACCAACTGAGCTATTTCCGCATTTGATGACTTTCTTTTCACAAAGAAACGTGCCCAGAACAGGACTCGAACCTGCATGCCTCTCGACACACGCACCTGAAACGTGCGCGTCTACCAATTCCGCCACCTGGGCATTGTCATCATAAAAATAACAAAAAAGAGCGGAAAACGAGACTCGAACTCGCGACCCTAACCTTGGCAAGGTTATGCTCTACCAACTGAGCTATTTCCGCATTTATATCAACATGTGAAGAGAAGGAGACTCGAACTCCCACGACATAATTGTCACTACCCCCTCAAAGTAGCGCGTCTACCAATTCCGCCACCTCTCCATCATTAAAAAGAATAAACAATTTCATAGAACTGACTGCCCTCTCCCTTGTGCCCAGAACAGGACTCGAACCTGCATGCCTCTCGACACACGCACCTGAAACGTGCGCGTCTACCAATTCCGCCACCTGGGCATAGGTAATTGCAATCAAAACATTGAGCGGAAAACGAGACTCGAACTCGCGACCCTAACCTTGGCAAGGTTATGCTCTACCAACTGAGCTATTTCCGCGTTTGCGGTTGCAAAGGTAGATATTTTCCTTAAACCTGCAAATATTCCGCACACTTTTTTCATACATAAAATAGTACATTCATATTCAAAAGGTAAACAGACTTTTGATTATCAACTCATTCTATTACGATAGTCTTCGTAAGAAAACTGCTTAAATACTTCAGCAGCCCCCTCCTTTGTCCACATTGCAATGGCAGGATGATGAATTCCATTGAACATATTGGTCTTTACCATAGTATAGTGTATCATGTCTTCAAAAATAATTTTCTCTCCAATCTGTAATTCATGATCGAAACTCCACATTCCCATGTAGTCGCCGCTTAAACAAGAATTTCCTCCCAGACGATAAACATACAACCCCTCGTTTCCCATTTCAGCGCCACGGACTACAGGTTGGTAGGGCATTTCCAGGCAGTCGGGCATGTGACAGGTAAAACTTACATTAAGAATAGCCGTACGGATACCCCTGTTCTCTACAATATCCACTATCTCGGAAATCAGTACACCTGTCTGCCAAGTAAAAGCCGAACCGGGTTCCAGAATAACACGAAGATGTGGATAACGGACTTTTAATCCTTGGAGCAGGTGAACAAGATGCTCTACATCATAATCCTTACGTGTCATCAAATGACCTCCCCCCAGGTTTAACCATTTGATTTGAGGAAACCAACGGGAGAATTTCGCTTCCAGATGTTTCAATGTACGTTCCAGTTCGTATGAAGAAGATTCGCAGTGGCAATGGCAATGAAATCCCTCAATACCTTGCGGTAAAGTATCGGGAAGTTGATCCGCCATCACTCCGAAACGAGTTCCGGGTGCACATGGGTTATACAGTTCAGTCTCTACCTCTGAATATTCAGGGTTAATGCGTATGCCAGAAGAAATTCCTTCTCCCGTCACCTGCACCATCGGATAAAAACGATGGAATTGCGCTAAAGAATTAAAAGTAATATGACTACTGCAACGCAGAATCTCAGGAAAATCCGCTTCTGTATAGGCAGGAGAATAAGTATGCGCCTTACTTCCAAACTCCTCCAACGCAAGGCGTGCTTCGTACACAGAACTTGCAGTGGAATGATCTATATATTCCCTGAAAATAGGAAAAGAGCGCCATAAGGCAAATGCCTTAAAAGCAAGAATAATCTCAACTCCCGTACGATCGGCTACACTTTTTATCAAAGTAAGATTCTTCCTCAGAAGTTCTTCTTCCATAATGTAACAGGGAGAAGGAAAAAGAGCAAAATCTATCATCATATATCTTCTATTTATTAAAATCCAATAAGAATACCCTATATACCAAAGGCTGGTACAGACCTTATCCTATTACTTTGAACCGAGCAAAGCGTAAAAGGAGCTGCTTGTCTCCCGCATTCTTAAAATGAATGGTTGCCTTGGCATTATCGCCCTCACCTTCCACTTTAATCACTTCACCCAGACCAAAACGTTCGTGCTCTATCAATTGCCCTTGGTACACACCACCGGCCATACAAGTTTCCGAAGCAGCGGATGCCGACGAAGACATGCCCATAGATGGAGTGACTCGCTTCAAATTGCGAGGTACACTCGGTGCAATGATCTGCTGTTTAAGATGCGAAGTTTCTTCTCTTTTCCGATAAAGCTTTTCTTCCCTATTTTTATAGAAAGATGAAGAAAAACCTCTTTCATTCTCTCTACGGAAATTTACTGCCATCTCATCGATTTCAGGACTCAATCTTACATCTTGCGGCATATGTAAGAAATGTACATCAATATCTTTCAAGAAACGGCTGGGACTACTGAATTCCATCTTGCCATAGCGAAAACGACTTTTGGCGTATGAAAGGAAACAATGATCCTCTGCACGGGTAATGGCAACATAAAACAATCGGCGCTCCTCTTCCAGCGCATGCGGAGAGTCTCCTACCATGGCACTGGGAAAAAGATTTTCTTCCATTCCCACTACAAATACGTTTCTAAATTCCAATCCTTTGGCAGAATGTACCGTCATCAAGGTTATCTTTTCACCATCTCCGTCTTTATCAGAGTCCTGATCGGTCAATAAAGAAACCTCCGAAAGAAAATCCCCCAAAGAAATATTTACATTTCCTTCTTCCTGGCGTTGAGCACAGAAGTCACTGATACCGTTTGTCAACTCCTCTATATTTTCTTTGCGGCTGAGGTTCTCAGGAGAATTATCCTGGCACACATCATTAATGATACCCGATTGACGAATAATCTCCGTACCTATTTCATATGCATTCTTTTCTAGACCGCTTTCAATAAATTCCTTTATCAAATCACGAAAACCTTGCAACTTACCTACTGTACCTTTGTTCATGTTCAGTCCATAAGCCAATGGCTCACAAAGCACTGCCCAAAGACTGGTATTATGTTCAGTAGCGGCAGTGATTATCTTCCCTACTGTTGTATCTCCTATTCCACGCGCCGGATAATTGACAATGCGTTTAAAAGCTTCTTCGTCATTAGGATTTACCACCAGGCGGAAATAAGCAATCACATCCTTTATCTCTTTACGCTGATAAAAGGACAAACCACCATAAATTCTATAAGGCATCCCACGTTTGCGCATAGCTTCTTCAAAGACACGGCTTTGCGCATTCGTACGGTATAATATCGCAAAATCAGAATAAGCGTAATCCTTCTGACGACGGAGTTCCGCAATCTTATTGATTACAATATCGCCTTCTTCCACGTCGCTATATGCCTGATAAACATCAATAGGCTCTCCCCTTTCTTTTTGGGAAAACACTTCTTTGGGTATCTGGCGCTGGTTCTTCTCTATCAAACTATTGGCAGCGGAAACAATGTTTTGCGTGGAACGATAGTTCTGTTCCAACTTAAAGACTTTAGTACCCGGATATACTTTAGCAAAATAAAGAATATTATCAATATCAGCTCCACGGAAAGAATAAATACTTTGGGCATCATCCCCCACCACACATATATGCAGATGCTCTTTAGCCAATTGAAGCACAATACTGTGTTGCGCATAATTGGTATCCTGATACTCATCCACCAAAATATAACGGAATTGCGATTGGTAATTGGCAAGTACGTCGGGATGGTCACGAAACAACAGGAAAGTATAGAACAACAAATCATCAAAATCCATTGCATCAGCCTGCCGGCAACGTTCCCAATATCGACGATAAATGTCACGGACAGCTGGCATCTTGGCCGCACAATCCCCCTCATATGCCTCTTTGTTATTGGCATATGCCACCGGAGATACCAAATGATTTTTGGCGTTGGAGATTCTTGCCTGTACCGTGCCCGGTTTATAAACCTTTTCATCCAATCCCATTTCTTTAATGATAGAACGTAATAGGCTTTTGCTGTCCGCAGTATCATAAATAGTAAATTGCGAAGTAAAACCAAGATGCCTTGCCTCAACATGCAGGATACGCAGAAAGATGGAATGAAAAGTACCCATCCACAAATGACGGGCACGCTCCGGACCGACCTGCCGTGCGATACGTTCTTTCATTTCACGCGCCGCCTTGTTGGTAAACGTCAGGGCAAGGATATTCCATGGCTGGTAACCATTCTCCAACAGATAAGTAATTTTATAGGTCAACACGCGCGTCTTACCGGAACCGGCACCTGCTATCACCAGTGACGGACCGTCGTTATAGAGCACTGCCGCACGCTGTCCTTCGTTTAATTCTTTTATATAATCGGGCATATTCCGTACTATCTAATGAGTTATCTTCGTGCAAAGATAGCGCAAACCGAAAGTAGAATAAAATAAACCTGTTTATTTTTTATGTTTATGAACAATTCTTCGTGTTATCATGTTAATATAGTAAAGTTTCAAAACTTAATAATTGAACTTATGAATACGTTATTAATGTCTTTAATGATAATGATTATGACACATGAAATGCCTAAACTTCCTTACGCTCACAATGCGTTGGAACCTGTAATCAGTCAGCAAACAATAGATTACCATTATGGTAAGCACCTGCAAACGTACGTGAACAACCTCAACAACCTTGTTCCGGGTACGGAATTCGAAAACAAAGATTTAGTGACCATCGTAGCCACTGCACCCGACGGCGCTATTTTCAATAATGCCGGACAAGTACTGAATCATACCTTATACTTCCTACAATTCTCTCCTAAACCAATTCAAAAAGAACCGACAGGTAAATTGGCAGAAGCCATTAATCGGGATTTTGGCAGCTTCGAGAACTTCAAGAAAGAGTTCAATGCAGCATCCGTAGGTCTGTTCGGTTCGGGCTGGGCTTGGCTTTCCGTAGATAAAAACGGAAAACTCCACATCACAAAAGAAGCTAACGGTAGCAATCCCGTACGTTCCGGATTAATTCCGTTGTTGGGTTTCGATGTTTGGGAACATGCATACTATTTGGATTATCAGAACAAACGTGCCGACCACATAAATGCCCTATGGAGTATCATTGATTGGGACGTAGTAGGTAAACGCATGAAATAATAAACCCACAATCCCATAAAACCAGTTGTAAGAGCGCATCTACAGGCTATAAAAAGCCTTGGATGCGTTTTTTTATTACTGAAAAAACAATGTAACATATTTTAAAGAAAAACATTGGCATCTGAAGCTACGATTGATTAACTTTGCTAAACTTAACAGTTAACAAACGAAATGAAACTCATTGTAGTCACAGCACCCACTTTTTTTGTGGAGGAAGACAAGATTATCACGGCACTCTTTGAAGAAGGCTTGGATATACTGCACCTGAGAAAACCAGAAACCCCTGCTATGTATGCAGAAAGACTTTTAACGCTTATACCCGAAAAATATCATAGACGTATCGTCACCCATGAACATTTTTATCTGAAAGAAGAATTCGACTTGATGGGAATTCATCTGAACTCCCGCAATCCCAAGGAACCGCATGATTACTCCGGACACGTGAGTTGTACTTGCCACTCTATAGAGGAGCTGAATAATAAAAAGCACTTCTACGATTATTTGTTTATGAGTCCCATTTATGATTGTATCACCAAAGAAGGAATACTTTCAGGTTATACTCCTGAAGAACTCCGCCAAGCGGGAAAAGATAAAATCATAGACAGTAAAGTGATGGCATTGGGAGGCATAACGCCCGAAAATATTTTGGAGGTGAAAGATTTCGGATTTGGAGGAGCCGTAATACTGGGGAACTTATGGAATAAGTTCAATGCTTGTACCGATCGTGATTATCTGGAAGTTATCCGCCACTTCAAGAAACTGAAAAAAATGGCTGATTAAAACTTACCGTATTCATTATATTCTATGGATGCAGGCAGAGTAAAATAAAAAGTAGAGCCTTCCCCTTTCTTAGACTCTACACCAATACCGCCACCATAGTGTTCTACAATAGATTTCGTTATGGAAAGTCCCAAACCTGTACCACGGATATTATAATTCATCTTTACAAAACGTTCAAAGATGGCACGACGTCCTTTTTCGTCAATGCCACATCCGGTATCGGTCACATAAAAGTAAAAATTTTTATTACTCAATCTTCTGTATCCCACTGTGACACTACCTCGTTCCGTAAACTTCAATGCATTCTTTATCAAATTACTGATTACCTGGGAAAAACGTACCCGGTCAATCATTAAACGACATTGTGGCATTTTTTCGACAAACTCAACTTGGATACCCGACTGGCGTGGATGTATATTTTCTGTCACACAGATTTCCATAATTACCGCATTGATATCAACTTCCGTATTATTATATTCCATAGTATTTGCTTCAATCTTGGAATAATCCAGCAAGTCATTCACCAACTGCAACAGTACATCTTTGTTCTCATTAATCTCTTTTTGAAAAGCCATACGTTCTTCTTTACCCAAATTATCCGTCTCAGCAAGAATAGTGGTAAAACCAACAATTGCATTGAGGGGAGTACGTATTTCATGAGTCATATTGGCAATAAAAGCATTCTTTAGCTGATTACTTTCTGCAGCTACTTCGTTCAATCGTTTCAACGTCTTTACTCGCCGCGACTTACTGATAGAAACAATAATCATAATAACCAGAAGTAAGAAAATAATCATTGCAGAAAAAATGAGCAATAACTCATTATTTTGATAAAAGGCAGAAATCCACCCAATATAAGTTGCAATCATTGATTCCATGGTTATTTGTTTGTTTCAATAAATGATAAGAAATATTATAAATGCAAATATAGGAAGAAAATATAGATATATTAGGAATATCATATTATAAAAAAGGGGAGGATCCATAATGAATCCTCCCCTACCATATATTGCGGTTATATTTTTAACCTTCAATAGCCGCCTGCGCCGCAGCCAAACGGGCGATAGGCACGCGGAATGGAGAACAACTAACATAGTTCAAACCAACTTTATGACAGAACTTCACGGAAGAAGGTTCACCACCATGTTCACCACAAATACCACACTTCAAATTCGGACGAACAGCACGTCCTTTTTCTGTTGCCATACGTATCAATTGTCCTACACCATTCTGGTCAAGCACTTGGAACGGGTCTACCTTCAATATCTTCTTTTCCAGATAAATCGGAAGGAAGGAAGCGATATCATCACGAGAATAACCGAAAGTCATCTGAGTCAAATCGTTCGTTCCGAATGAGAAGAATTCGGCAGAAGAAGCAATTCGATCGGCTGTCAAAGCCGCACGAGGTATCTCAATCATTGTACCTACCTTGAAGTCGATACTATCACCTACTTCTTCAAACAACTTGGCTGCTTCGGCACGAATAACTTCTTCCTGCTGTTTGAATTCATAAAGGATACCGGTCAACGGCACCATTATTTCCGGATGAGTTTCAATACCTTCCTTCTTCAATTCCAAAGCTGCACCTAAGATAGCACGTGTCTGCATCTGTGTAATCTCAGGATACGTATTTCCCAAACGGCAACCACGGTGACCCAACATCGGATTGTGTTCGCAAAGAGCTTCAACACGCTGCTGGATATATTGCAGACTTACACCCATTGTGTCTGCCATTTCTTGTTGTCCCTTCAAATCATGGGGAACAAACTCATGCAAAGGAGGATCGAGCAGACGAACGGTCACCGGACAATCTGCCATTGCCTTGAAGATACCTTTGAAGTCAGCCTGTTGATAAGGCAATATTTTAGCTAAAGCCTTGCGACGTCCTTCCGCATTTTCTGCCAAAATCATTTCACGCATAGCTTTAATCTTTTCACCTTCAAAGAACATGTGTTCCGTACGGCAAAGACCGATACCTACAGCACCGAAATTACGTGCAACCTGCGCATCATGTGGAGTATCCGCATTGGTACGTACCTGCAACTTGGTATATTTATCAGCCAAATTCATCAATTCGGCAAAATCTCCGGAAAGTTCGGCAGCCTTTGTTTCTACTTTACCTTTATAAACTTCACCGGTACTACCGTTTAAAGAAATATAATCACCCTCTTTCAATACTATACCGTCCACTTCTACTGTACGAGCCTTATAGTCGATATTCAAAGCACCTGCACCCGATACACAACACTTACCCATACCACGGGCAACCACAGCTGCATGTGAAGTCATACCACCACGAGCCGTAAGAATCCCTTCAGCAACTGCCATACCTGCCAAATCTTCGGGTGAAGTTTCGATACGTACCATAACCACACGCTTACCGGCAGCATGCCAATCGGCAGCATCATCAGCAAAGAAAACGATTTGCCCACATGCAGCACCCGGAGAAGCCGGAAGCCCACGGGTCAACACTTTAGCCTGTTTCAAAGCAGCTTTATCAAATACTGGGTGGAGTAGTTCATCCAGTTTATTAGGTTCACAACGCATCAAAGCTGTTTTTTCATCAATCATACCCTGATGGAGTAAATCTGTGGCAATCTTCACCATAGCCGCACCTGTACGTTTACCATTACGAGTCTGGAGAAACCAAAGCTTACCTTCTTGTACAGTGAACTCCATATCCTGCATATCTCTATAGTGGTTTTCAAGTTTAGTCTGCAATGCATCCAACTCTTTGTAGATTTCCGGCATCGCCTCTTCCATAGAAGGATACTTAGAAACACGGTCTTCTTCACTAACACCCGCCAATTCAGCCCAACGTTTGGAACCGATTATTGTAATTTGTTGTGGAGTACGGATACCGGCAACAACATCTTCACCTTGTGCATTAATTAAATACTCACCGTTGAAAAGATCTTCACCAGTTGCGGCATCACGGCTAAAGCAAACCCCTGTAGCAGAAGTATCACCCATATTACCGAATACCATTGCCTGAACGCTAACCGCTGTACCCCATTCATCCGGTATACCCTCCATCTTACGATAAAGAATGGCACGCTCATTCATCCATGAATTGAACACCGCGCAGATAGCACCCCACAACTGTTCGTATGCACTAGTCGGGAAATCCATTCCAGTTTGAGCTTTTACGGCAGCCTTGAACTTCTTTACCAACTCCTTAAGGTCTTCTACTCCTAACTCATTATCCAATTTCACGCCTTTAGCATGTTTCACCTCTTCTATTATAGCTTCAAACGGATCAATATCTTCCTTGTTGGTTGGTTTCATGCCTAATACAACATCACCATACATCTGTACAAAACGGCGGTATGAATCCCACGCAAAGCGGGCATTACCAGTTTTACGAGTCAAACCTTCCACCACTTCGTCATTCAAACCCAAATTCAAGATAGTATCCATCATACCCGGCATGGAAGCACGTGCACCAGAACGTACAGAAACCAATAGCGGATTTTCAACGTCACCGAATTTTGAACGCATCAATGTCTCTACATGTGCAATTGCATTTTCGACTTCGTTTTTCAATAGAGCAACTACTTTATCCTGCCCCATTTCATAATATTCTGTACAAACTTCTGTCGTAATTGTAAAACCCGGAGGAACCGGAACTCCGATAAGGTTCATCTCAGCCAAGTTAGCGCCTTTACCTCCCAAGAGGTTTCTCATATCGGCCTTACCCTCTGCCTGGCCATTACCAAAGGTATAAACTCTTTTTTTGTCCATAATATAAATTTAAAGTTTTTGATTGTGATTTTTCTCTTTTTCTGTTCGCAAATCTAAGTATATTTCACAGACTAGAAAATTTTTTTAGAGAAAACTTTAATGCAAAATGTAATTTCGACATTGCAAAATTTAATATTTCAATTCATAGAGAGAATTCGCAAAAAAATACCTACTTTTGCCACAGAATTTATTATACTGGTGTAAAAGTGGCAAGAAAAAGAAAAGAGCTTCCCCTGTTAGAAAAGGTGGAAATTACAGATGTGGCTGCCGAAGGGAAAGCCATCGCAAAAGTCAATGATTTGGTAATCTTCGTACCCTATGTTGTTCCCGGTGATATAGTAGATCTGCAAATCAAGAGAAAAAAACATCATTATGCCGAAGCTGAAGCAGTGAAGTTCCATGAATATTCTCCGGTAAGAACTGTCCCGTTCTGCCAGCACTATGGTGTATGTGGCGGTTGTAAATGGCAGATACTTCCCTACTCGGAACAAATCAAATATAAGCAAAAACAGGTAACTGACAATCTTATCCGAATCGGAAAAATAGAGTTACCGGAAATTTCCCCTATACTCGGTTCTGAGAAAACCCAATTTTATCGGAATAAACTAGAATATACTTTTTCCAATAAACGCTGGCTGACAACAGAAGAAGTACAACAGAATGTGGTATACGAACAAATGAACGCAGTGGGTTTTCATATTCCCAATGCGTTTGATAAAGTGTTGGCCATAGAAAAATGTTGGCTGCAGGATGACATATCCAACCGTATCCGTAATGCCGTACGTGACTACGCTTACGAACACAACTATTCTTTTATCAATCTACGCACTCAAGAAGGAATGTTACGTAATATGATCGTACGCACTTCCACTACAGGCGAACTCATGGTAATCCTTATCTGTAAAATTGAGAAAGAAGAGGAAATGGTTCTATTTAAACAACTGTTGCAGTACGTGGCCGATACATTTCCTGAAATCACTTCATTATTATACATTATTAATAATAAATGTAACGATACCATTACCGATCTTGATGTTCATACTTTCAAGGGAAAAGATCATATCTTTGAAGAGATGGAAGGCCTGCGCTTCAAAGTAGGACCAAAATCATTTTATCAGACTAATTCAGAACAAGCGTATAACCTTTATAAAATAGCACGTAACTTTGCAGGGTTAACGGGTGATGAACTTGTCTATGATCTCTATACAGGCACGGGAACGATTGCCAACTTCGTATCTAAAAAGGCTCGTCAGGTAATTGGTATCGAATATGTACCCGAGGCTATCGAAGATGCAAAAGTCAACGCTGAAATTAACGGTATAAAGAATACCTTATTTTTTGCCGGTGACATGAAAGACATGTTGACGCAAGATTTCATCAATGAATATGGTCGCCCGGATGTCATTATCACCGACCCACCTCGCGCCGGTATGCACCAAGATGTAATAAATGTCATCTTGTTTGCCCAACCGAAACGCATCGTTTATGTCAGTTGCAATCCTGCAACCCAAGCACGTGACCTTCAGTTGCTCGATGTGAAATACAAAGTAAAAGCTGTTCAACCAGTAGATATGTTTCCACACACACATCATGTAGAAAATGTGGTGTTGCTTGAATTAAAAGATAAAAATTAAGAATTGAAAAATTTAAAAGTCTGAGTAACTTCAATCGTAAATCAAAAATTACATGGTTAAACAGAAAATCGTAGCAAGAGCCCGTACACAATATACGGACTATATAGTAAAGGAACCCATGGAACTGATGGAGTTTCTAAATGCCAAAATGCCGGATGCCAGTCGTACCAAACTGAAATCATTATTAAGCAAACGGATAGTATATGTGGACAGTGTAATCACCACGCAATATAATTTTCCTTTGAAACCGGGTATGAAAGTACAAATCAGCCGAGAAAAAGGAAGGAAAGAATTTAATCACAAATTGATTAAGATTGTGTACGAGGATGCCTATATCATTGTTATCGAAAAGATGCAAGGTTTACTTTCCGTCAATACCGAAAGACAGAAAGAACGTACCGCTTATACTATATTGAATGAGTATGTTCAACGTTCAGGCAAGCAACACCGTGTATATATTGTACACCGACTCGATCGTGACACTTCGGGGTTGATGATGTTTGCCAAAGATGAAAAGACGCAAAATACATTACGTGATCATTGGCATAACATTGTAACCGACCGCCGTTATGTCGCTGTTGTAGCAGGAGAAATGGAAAGAAATGCCGGAACCGTAAGTTCATGGTTAACTGACCGTACTATATATGTATATTCCAGTCCTACAGACGATGGCGGTAAGGAAGCTATTACACACTACCGCACTATCAAACGTGCTAATGGATACTCTTTAGTTGAATTGAATCTGGAAACCGGACGTAAGAATCAAATCCGTGTACACATGCAAGATTTGGGACACCCCATTATAGGTGACGGCCGTTATGGACTGGAAGATGTCAACCCCATAGGACGTTTAGCGCTACATGCTTTCAAACTTTGTTTCTATCATCCCGTCACGGGAGAATTGATGCAGTTTGAGACCCCCTATCCGGCAGATTTCAAGAAATTGTTTCTGAAGAAATAAAAAAGATATTGAATAAAAAACGGGGCAAATGCCCCGTTTTTTATTCAATATCTTTTTAGCACAATAGGTCCATCAATCCTTCCATCTACATATAAAATACCAGATATCTTATTCCCGGTAATGTACACATCATAAATTTCAAACAAAGGATAATCAGATCCATAATCTATACTCAAGATCCCATTATAAATATTCCAACGAAACGGTAAAGAGAAAACGACCTTTCCTGTCGGATCATCATAATACACCTGATCATCAATCCCCAAACCATTTCCTTTAAAATAAAGTCCACTTTCCAATTCATCATCATAACTATCAACGAAACCTAAATCTCCGATCCATGTTTCGCCTACCAAATAATCATAAATAAAATTATCATTATCATCATCTTCGCAAGAAGTTAAACTTATAACCAAAGAGCAAATAAACAGTACCTTGAGGTATTTCATCATATTCTTCATATCTTTATTATTTTATTGCTTCAGGCAAATCTGTTAATACAATTACTCTTCCATCTAATTTTCCTGAAAGATAATGTTCTCTAACCCATACATTCTCAAAATATTGAATATCACCTGCGCCATAACTCAATATCAAACCTTCCATTGTATTATCAATCCATTTCCAAGTAAAATCTTTAGAAGTGGTTTCAGTTGTACCCGTTTTCTGAACTATCGTAGTTTCTTTTCCAGAATACACTTCCTTATTGTCCTGTCTCACTTTCTTAAACTCCAATTGGTGTCTACATAAATAACCATCTTCCGTTTCATATTGTTCCATCCAAACTTTATTGCACAATTTATCATCACTATTTTGCATAGTATAATAAATGTCGTCACCACATGATACCAAACTCAACGTAAACACTGTTAATAATAATATTTTCACAAAATCCAAAGTCTTCATAATTTATCAAGTTTAGTTAATACTTGCGGACAAACATACATAAAAATATCGAAACACTTAATATTTCACTTGAAAATTCTTATAAAAGATGACAAAGAGAGTTCTTTATTTTATAAAAAACTAACTAAATATTTGTATTATACAAACATAAGATATACTTTTGCGCCCCAATAAATGCAGGTATAACTCTGCAGACATAACTAACCACAATTTATTAATTAAAAAGGTAAAAGAAAAGATGAAAAAGATTGTAATGTTTTTATTTGTGGTAATGATTGCTCTATCAATCAAAGCACAGATTTACGTGGGAGGAACAGTTGGCTTATGGCATAACGAAGATGCTGATGCAACAAGCTTTGCTCTATCACCAGAGATTGGTTACAATTTAAATGAAAAATGGGCTGTTGGTGGTATTTTGAATTTTGTACATACAAAAGTAGACGGAATAAAAGCTAACGCATTTGCACTTGCTCCATACGCAAGGTATTCTTTTTACGAAAACAAAATTGTTCGCTTGTTTATTGATGGCGGCCTTGGTTTTTCTACTAAGAAGATAAAAGAGCACGATTCAGTAAACGGTTTTGAAATAGGTTTTAAGCCGGGTATTGCAATTAAGTTGAATGATAAATTCAGTCTTATCGGTAAATGTGGATTTTTAGGCTATCGTGATGACTATGTAGTTGGCGATAATGGTTATGGTTTTGCTTTCACCAGTGAAGATCTTTCATTCGGTTTCCATTATGAATTCTAGTTTCAAATAAAAATTCTATATAAGAAAGGGATGTTATGAATGGCATAACATCCCTTTCTTATATTTTCTGATTATCATAAAGATAGAAATATATCCAAAATTACACTTCCTTCCGAAGAAAGTAAAAGAAACAATAGAAAAATTGTACTTTTGCAATACCAAAAATAAGAGGAACAATGAAAAAATTTATGAGTGGAGCACGATTTACTCCTAAAAGCTACTCTGACGAAGTAGAAACCAAAATCCAACATTATAAAAAAGAAGGGTATAAACTGCCAATGCGGAATGTACTACGTACCGCAGAACAATTAGCTGGTATTCGTGAAAGTGCCAAAATCAATACCGCACTATTGGACTATATTTCCGCAAATATCCGTGAAGGTATGTCCACTGCCGAAATCGACCACATGGTATATTGCTTTACGACAGACCATGATGCCATCCCAGCTCCTTTTATGTATGAGGGATTTCCAAAAAGTGTATGTGTCAGTATCAATGACGTCGTGTGCCATGGTATCCCCAGTACTAAGGAGTTTCTTCGTAGCGGGGATATTGTAAACGTAGATGTATCTACCATATACAAAGGATATTTCTCTGATGCGTCGCGTATGTATATGATTGGTGACGTAAAACCCGAACTACAACGATTGGTACAAGTGACCAAGGAATGCCGTGACTTAGGTATTCAGGCAGCACAACCCTGGGCACGTCTCGGTGATGTGGGGGCAGTCATTCAGGAACATGCCGAAAAGAATGGTTATAGTGTTGTACGCGACCTTTGCGGACATGGTGTCGGCATCAAATTCCATGAGGAACCGGACGTAGAACATTTCGGTAAGCGAGGTACGGGTATGTTGATTGTACCGGGCATGACATTTACCATAGAACCTATGATTAACATGGGAACCTATGAAGTCTTTATTGATGAAGCCGATGGTTGGACCGTATGCACCGACGACGGACTGCCTTCTGCACAATGGGAAAGCATGATTTTGATTACTGAAAACGGAAACGAGATTTTGACGCAATAAAATGGATATATTGTTATTGGTAATAGGGATTGTTGTAGGCTTTATTGTGGGTTATCTGATCAACGGCAGAAAAGTCGCTGCACAGAAAGCGCAATTAGACGCAACTAAAGAAAGAGAAATATTACTCAATCAGATGCTCTCAGAACGTATCAACGAACAATCTCGTTCGTACGAAGAGCGTCTCAGCGAGCAGGCACATTCGTATGAGGAACGTTTTTCCCAACAGGAACGTTCTTTCAATGAACGCCTGGTTGAGCAGCAGAAACAATGGGAACAACGTCTTCTCCAACAAAAAGAGGAAGCCGAGACTCTGCACAAACGTATGAACACGGAGTTTGAAAATCTGTCTAACCGTATTTTTCAAAGCAAAACCGAAGACTTCACGAAACTGAATGCCGAACACATTAATAACCTGCTCCGTCCGTTCGGGGACAATCTCAAAGATTTCAAGGAAAAAGTAGAACAAGTGTACAGTACAGAAGCCAAAGAACGTTTTTCTCTTGGAGAGCGTATCAAAGAATTGGTAGAGTTGAACAACCGTCTCAGTGAAGATGCCAACAACCTGACGCGTGCCCTGAAAGGTGATTCCAAGATGCAGGGAAACTGGGGTGAAATGATACTGGAACGCCTGTTACAATCCTCCGGTTTGATAGAAGGTGAACACTATTTCCGCCAGGAGTTTCTGAAAGACGAACGGGGCGAAGTGCTAACCAACGAAGAAAGCGGGCAGAAAATGCAGCCGGATATTCTCATCAAATACCCTGATGAACGGGAAATGATAATCGACTCCAAAGTATCGCTTACAGCTTACAGCGCCTACACCTCCGCCGGCGATAAAGAAGAACAGTCGCGCTGGCTCAAGGCACACCTGCAATCCGTCCGTAACCACATTGATGAACTTAGCCGGAAAGATTATTCACGCTACGACACCAAAGCACCTGATTTCGTGATGATGTTTATTCCTACCGAAGGAGCTTACTTACTCGCCATACAGAGCGACACCAATATCTGGGAATATGCCTACAATAAGAAAGTGGTATTAATGAGTCCAACTAATCTGATCAGTGCTCTCCGTTTATCACTCGACTTGTGGAAACGGGAGAATCAAGTAAAAAATGTGGAAGCAATCATCAAACGCGGTACATCCCTTTACGAAAAAATAGTAGGTTTCACCGATACTTTCCTATCCATTGGTGACCGATTGAACAATTTGCAAAAAGACTATGACAAGGCATGCAACCAGTTATCCGAAGGAAACGGCAGTGTGGTGCGCCAAGCCGAAATGCTGAAAGACATGAGTTTGACCCCCAAGAAAAGAATTTCGGCAAGACTATTACCAAAAGAAGAAATACAGGAAGAGGGAAAAATGAAAAAACCGGAATAAGAGTAAATATATTAATAGTTTTCATACTATATATGATCCAACGGCACGCTATTATCAGGCGTGCCGTTCTCAAATGGATATATAGAGGGTTTCTATTTGGGGGCTTTTGGTAATACCGCATTCAGTACAATATACCCCAGTATACCTGCAAACACAGTTCCCCAAAGTACTCCGAACTTAGCTTGGTTCAGCAGTTCAGGATAAGTCCCTGCAAAAGAAAGATTGGCAATGAACAGGGAAACAGTAAACCCGATACCACCCAGCAAAGACACACCGGCAATATTCTTCCAGTTCATACCGGAAGGCATCAATACCAATCCGCTTTTAATCGTGAGCCAAGTAAACAGATAGATACCCAAGAATTTGCCCAAAAGTAGACCTGCAGCAACAGCTATACTTACGTCTCCCACTACACTACTTTCTCCACTAAACACCACTCCTGCATTGGCAAAAGCAAACAGCGGCAAGATAATGAAATTTACAGTACCATGTAGATTATCTTCCAATGATTGTAACGGACTTATCACAAAATCAGAAGCTTGCTCCACTTGTTTCAATGTGGCTATTTGTTCATTTGTCAATACTATTTTATCCGAATCGGACACAGGAAATGTACTAATTACATCACGAATGCGCTTTATATATTTTCCGACATCCAAACGGGGACGGGCAGGAATAACAAATGCCAGTATCACCCCCGAAATAGTACTGTGAACACCTGATTGAAGAAATAAATACCAAATAATTATTCCAAAGAAGAGAAAGAAAATTTTTTGTGTCATACCGAACTTTCCCATATAATAAAGGAATACATACAATATAGCCGCCACAATTAAATAGCCATAGGCAACCTCAGAACTGTAAAAAATGGCAATCACCAGAATACCACCAATATCATCTACTACAGCAAACGCTGTCAAAAATATCTTCAAACTTAGTGGAACACGTTTTCCCAATAAACTGAGGACACCCAATGAAAAAGCTATATCCGTAGCCATCGGTATTGCCATACCTCGTGTCTCGGGAGTATCAGAAACTACTAAACATGAATAAATTAAAACCGGTACCAACATACCGCCACAAGCAGCAATAAATGGCAAGGAGGCTTTACGAAAAGAGGACAATTCTCCTACAAGCAATTCCCGTTTTATCTCCAGTCCTACTGCCAAGAAGAAAATGGTCATCAAACAGTCGTTGATAAACTCAATCATTATCAACGGATGACCGGCATGAGACAACAAGTTAAAATCACCGATACGCAAATGCAATTCTTGCGAAAGAAAATTCAAGTAAACGGGTGCCATCGATGAGTTTGCAATAATGGCAGCCATAATAGCTGTCAAGAATAGCAAAATACTCGCCACGATATTCAGCGACGAGATGTTTTTCACAGTACGTAGAATAATCATAAGTATTATTGATTTAAGATTTTGGTCTTTTCGTCAAGAAGGAAAGTCCATATAGGACTATTCCTTATAGCTTATCAGCGCCAACCTCTTCACCCACAGTACAAATATACCTGTTAAAATCAAGTTAAGTACTATAGTGAGTACCGAAATTATCAATGCCGGTCCACCTAAATTGTATCCCAAGGCTATAAATATGACCCCTGCTCCTACTTCCCCACGGGTAAACATACCAATGGAGAGTGCCAGTCGCTCACTGAACTTACGGTCACGGTAGAAAAAGACAGGAAACAGCTTACCGACATTAGATAGTAGCGAAACGATAATCACGTGTAATGTAATCATTCCCCAAGACATCATTTCCTGTGAACCAGTGACGGAATGTTGTCCGGCAGAAGCTTCTGTAAAGTCTACTCCCAAGAAACGAGGCATACTGACACCTACCAGAAACATGAAAATAAATGAAATTCCCGTAGATACTTTTTGCTCCATAGGAGTATCATGTTCCCTATGTTTCATGACCATTCCAAGTACAAAAGCAGGTAACAGAACTTCTATATGAATACTTCCGTCTTCTCCATACAGATGCTTACTGATGAGATAAAGTGATTGGGTACATATAAAAACAACTATGGAATACAACAGAATAGCTTTCCAATCTTGACGCCAGTTATACCTACCCAACTGTTTCCAACCCAAAGATAGTAACAGAAACACTATCAAAATAATTACCAGAAGCTGCCAACGAAGCCCAATCATCATGATCTGGAGAGGAATCATTAAAAGAATAGTGTCCAAGTCATCGAAGATTGCCAATACCTGAATTTTCTTATAAATCCAACTGGATTTTAAACCGATGGCGGCAAGCATTGTGAACAATATACCGGCAGAGGTTGGCGCCGCAAAACGGCTCAACAGCAAGTTTTCCTTCCAAGCCTCCCAACTATTCCAATATTCGGGAGGAAGTAAGACATAAATGTAATAAATTGCAATAAAGAACCAGGGCATAGCAGCCGTAGCCATTGCGATAAAGTAGTCTTTTGCATAGGTTTGCCAACGGGATTTATCCACCTCGAACTCACGTCCTACATTAATCATAATAAACCCAAGGCAAACATATAGAAGTACATTCGATACGGCCTTTACCGCATCATAGTTTCCACCTGCCCATACAGGGAGATATTGGGAAACAAACAAGCCCACCATCAGGAAGGCCGAAAACGATAGAACTTTTCTCATTTAGTTAAAATTAAAAGGGGATGCCAAGAGAGCCCTACGGAAAGAGAACAACCCCCAAGTTATATGAATTGTTTAAAAACTAATCCAATTTCAGTACTGCCAAGAACGCTTTCTGTGGCACTTCCACATTGCCAATCTGTTTCATACGTTTCTTTCCTCTCTTCTGCTTTTCCAGCAACTTACGTTTACGGCTCACGTCACCACCGTAACATTTTGCCGTAACGTCCTTACGCACTGCCTTGATAGTTTCACGGGAAATAATCTTAGCACCGATAGCTGCCTGAATAGCAATATCAAACTGTTGTCTCGGAATTAGGTCTTTCAACTTCTCACACATACGACGTCCTAATTCATAGGCATTATCGAAATGTGTCAAAGTAGAAAGTGCATCCACCGGTTCACCATTCAACAGAATATCCAATTTTACCAACTTGGACGGACGGAAACCGTGAGGGTGATAATCAAAGGAGGCATATCCCTTAGAGATGCTCTTTAATTTATCATAGAAGTCAATAACAATTTCACCTAACGGCATATCGTAATATATCTCTACACGATTACCGGAAATATATTCTTGTTTCACTAATTCACCACGTTTACCCAGACAGAGTGTCATGATGGGACCTATATAATCGGTAGTAGTAATTACAGAAGCACGGATATAGGGTTCTTCAATACGGTCTATCAAGGTAGGATCGGGCATACTACCAGGATTGTGTACCTCGGTCATATGCCCTTGCTTATCATATATATTATAAGATACGTTCGGTACGGTAGTAATCACGTTCATATCGAACTCACGGTCCAGACGTTCCTGCACGATCTCCATGTGAAGCAATCCCAGAAATCCGCAACGGAAGCCAAACCCCAATGCCAATGAAGACTCCGGCTGGAAAGTCAGCGAGGCATCGTTCAATTGCAGTTTCTCCAAAGAAGAACGCAAATCCTCAAAATCTTCCGCCTCAATAGGATATACCCCCGCAAAAACCATCGGTTTCACTTCCTCAAAACCGGCAATAGCTTCCTTGCACGGCCGGGCTATATGAGTAATCGTATCTCCCACTTTCACCTCCTTAGAAGTCTTGATACCCGAAATGATATAACCTACATCACCAGTACGCAATTCCTGACGAGGCACCATATCCATCTTTAAAACACCGATTTCATCCGCATCATATTCTTTACCCGTATTGAAGAATTTTACTTTATCTCCTTTACGAATTACACCGTTTACAATCTTGAAATAGGCAATGATACCCCGGAAAGAATTGAATACAGAGTCAAAAATCAAAGCTTGTAACGGTGCCTCTTCATCCCCCTCAGGATGAGGAATACGTTCGATGACCGCAGCCAGAATTTCTTCAACTCCCATACCCGTTTTACCGGAAGCACGGATAATTTCCTCACGCTTACAACCGAGCAATTCTACTATTTCATCCTCCACCTCTTCGGGCATCGCACTAGCCATATCACATTTATTGATAACCGGAATAATTTCCAGATCATGTTCAATAGCCATATAAAGATTGGAAATCGTCTGTGCCTGTACTCCCTGCGAAGCATCTACAATGAGTAGTGCTCCTTCACAAGCCGCGATAGAACGGGACACTTCATAAGAAAAATCCACATGCCCCGGAGTGTCAATCAAATTAAGAATATACTTCTCGCCCTTATACGTATACTCCATCTGGATAGCATGGCTCTTGATAGTGATACCTCTCTCCTTTTCCAAATCCATATCGTCCAACATCTGTCCTTCAGTCACTTGTATAGTATTAGTGAACTCCAACAGACGGTCAGCTAAAGTAGATTTACCATGATCGATATGAGCGATGATACAAAAATTACGTATATTCTTCATTTGTTTCTAAAATTTTGGTGCGCAAAGATACAAAAAGAAGAAGACAAAAAAAAATGCGTTGGTAGCATAATGTACCAACGCATTTTTTTATAACATACAAGTTACTTTCTTTTAGTTCAATTTTACGAACAGTTCGCCTTCAACTTCCATTGTCGAGATTTTATCTTCTCTCAACAACCATCCAAGACCTAAAAACAAATCTTTATCTACCAATTTTGTAGCTTTCTTGATTTGTTTAGCAGTTAAACCCTCAGTTTCATTCAGTGCATTCCAAATTTTTCCTGCAGTTTCACCAGCTTTTTCTCTTAACATTTTCTCTTTGTTTTTAATTAGACATGCTTTAAAACCCAATTCTAAAAAAAGAATTCAGATTTTATTTCCGCGACAAAGATAGTTATTTTTATGTTATATAACACGTTATCACTGTTTTTTTTCAATATTATGTCAGAAAAACAGCAAGAAACATTTCATTTCTGTTGCATCTTCAAGTATTCGACCCATATTCTGGCAGCTTCTTCCACCATTTTAACACACGGACGTTTAGAATAATATTGTTCTGTACGTGCTTCCGGTATAGAAGAACCCTCCGGTTTCTTGAGTCCCAATAGTTCTGCACAAATCATAGAACCATTACGTTTCTTGAATTCTTCCGCCAATTCCTGTACCAAAGCATAGTTGGCAGCTTTGCCTTCACGGTCTTTACCATCAATGGCACCTTTTTCCAATCCTGCTAGCAGAAACATACCACAGGCCGCTCCACACGTTTGTCGCATACGTCCAATACCTCCACCAAATGAAGCTGACATACGCAATGCCTGTTCCTCAGTAAATCCATACATATCCGCAAAAGCGGCCACTACAGATTGTGAACAATTAAAACCGCTTTTAAAAAGTTCTACCGCCTTTTCTATTCTATCTTCCATCATCTTTTTAATCCGTTATTTCCAGTAACATCGGACAGTGATCCGAATGAACGGCATCATTGAGAATTCTAGCTTCTTTCAATTGCGAACGTACCGGTTCACTCACCATACAGTAATCAATACGCCACCCTTTATTCTTGGCCCTCGAATTGAAACGATAACTCCACCACGTATATTCCTGTTTTCCTGGGTGGAGACAACGGAATGTATCAATAAAACCCGCATCCAGAAAACGCGTCATCCATTCCCGTTCTTCCGGTAAAAAACCAGAATTTGTTGCATTGCGGACAGGGTCATGGATATCTATTGCTTCATGACAAATATTATAATCTCCGCAAAGTATTAATTTCGGACGTGTACGTTGCAACTCCACCACATACTCCTGAAACTTTTCCAACCAAGCCATTTTAAAAGCCTGACGTTCGTCCCCACTCGTTCCTGACGGATGATATACACTCACCACAGAAATATCTCCATAATCTGCACGTAGAAAACGTCCCTCGTTATCATATTCCTCAATACCCATACCATATTCCACATGGTCAGGTTCTTGCTTCGTAAGAATGGCTACTCCGCTATATCCCTTTTTTTGTGCGGAATACAGATAATGTTTATATCCCAATGGTTCCAATACCTCTGCAGGATACTGTTCAGGCTGTAGTTTTGTTTCCTGCAAGCATAACACATCCGGCTGTTCTTTTGCCACCCATTCGGAAAATCCCTTCGTCACGGCGGCACGCAATCCATTTACGTTGTATGTAATAATCTTCATATCAATTCATTTCTAATAAATAATCATTTAGTACACCAATCGGCATTCAAGATAATTCTGAAACCAATAACATGATATTCAGAACCGTCACAATGGCAGCAATAGCATAAAGTACAAATGTACTCCATTTACTGTTTACATATTGTCCCATTACTCTGCGGGAAGAAGTCAGGCTTACCTGTAAAAACACTGTAAAAGGTAATTGGATACTCAGTATCATTTGGGAAATCAGCAATCCTTTAAAAGCATCACCGATAAAGAATATCAGCAACAAAGCAATTCCCAACGACAACATCACACCCACTTGCGAGTGACTATCCTTTATATGATAAGATTCTCCAAAGATACCGGCAAATATGGAGCCTGCCGCCATACCACTCGTTATTGTAGAGGAAATACCCGCCATCAATAATGCCAAAGCAAAAACGACAGCCGCACTGCTTCCCAACAAAGGCTCCAGTAAAGATTTGGCCTGTTGCAACTCTTCCACTTGAATACCACTTTTAAAGAAAGTAGCGGCAGCCAACAATATCATGGCACTGTTGATAGCCCATCCCACAATCATGGAAAACAACGTATCAAACAATTCATATTTCAACACCTTACGAATAGAAGTATCATCTTGTTTATTATATTCATGGCTCTGGATTACCTCCGAATGCAAAAATAAATTATGCGGCATCACTACCGCCCCCAGTACACTCATAATAATCAACATGCTTCCATGAGGAAACGAAGGTGTCACCCACCCCTGTACAGCCATCGGCCAATCTATCTTTACAAGAAATAACTCATAAATGAAAGAGAGTCCGATAACCGACACAAAAGCGATGATGGAACGCTCAATCTTTTTATAAGAGTTTGTAAAAAGCATAATGGACACAAAGAGTGTAGTCAACACAGAACCCCATATTATCGGAATATCGAATAACATCTGTAAAGCTATGGCACCACCTAATATTTCAGCCAGTGAAGTAGAAATAGAAGCCAGCACAGCCGTCCCCAATATAGGGCGAGATACCCATTTGGGAGTATATTGCGTAGCAGCTTCCGACAAACATAAACCGGTCACAATTCCCAAATGCGCTACATTATGCTGCAATATAATCAACATGATAGTAGACAAAGTCACTACCCAAAGTAATGAATAACCAAACTCGGAACCTGCCGCAAAGTTAGAAGCCCAGTTTCCCGGATCGATAAAACCAACCGTCACCAGTAATCCCGGACCGATATATTTAAAAACATCCAGACCACCCAGATAGCGTTTATGGTCTTTCCGCTTCAAATCTTTAAAAATATTCTTCATTGTGTTCGTCTATTTTGAGTGTAAAAATACTCAAATAATAACAAATATAAAGCATTTATAGTTTAAAATAAAGTCAGTACTATCCCCTCCCCTATATTAAGTAAAATAAAAAAGCCGTTTGATACAACAATCAAACGGCTTTGCCAGTATATTCAAATCCAAATAGACTTAATATCCCATTTCATGCAGCGCTTTACATAACTGATCGGGACATGAAGTCGGACGTCCACCACAACGAATACCTTCCAAACGGGAAATAACAGCCTCCACCGGCATTCCCTTTACTAATCGGGAAATACCTTGCAGATTACCATTACAGCCACCCCAAAACACAATGTCCTTAATGATTCCCTCCTCAACTTCAAGCTCAATATTACTACTGCATGTACCTTTAGTCTTGTAAGTGTAGGTCATTACGCTTCATCTTCGCCTTCTTCAGGCTTCATGTTAGTATAAACAGTTTGTACATCATCAAACTCTTCCAGACGCTCAATCATTTTATTAATCGTCTCACGATGTTCAGGCTCAACCTCTTTCAAGTCATTGGCAATATAAGTAAAATCACCACCCACATCTTCAAAACCACATTCTTCCAAATGTTTCTGAATGGCAGCATAACTTTTCGGATCACCATAAATTGTGATTGTACCTTCTTCGTCATCTACTTCAAAGTCCTCATCCACATCATAATCAATCAGGTCAAGAATGAGTTCTTCCATATCCAAACCTTCTTTTTGTTTGAAAGTAAACATACATTTATGATCAAACAAGAAAGCCAAAGATCCCATTGTGCCTAAATTTCCTCCAAATTTATTGAATACGGAACGTACATCGGCAACAGTACGCGTTGTATTGTCAGTCAATGTATCAACGAATACAGCTACGCCATGAGGGCCATATCCCTCATAAGTCATACTCTTATAATCACTTTGATCTTTACCTAATGCGTTCTTGATAGCACGTTCAATGTTATCCTTCGGCATATTTTCACGCTTACAAGTAGCGATTACCGAACGTAATGTCGGATTGTTCTCCGGTTCAGGTCCACCGGCTTTTACCGCAATAGCAATTTGTTTACCCAGTCTTGTAAAGGTCTTAGCCATGTGCCCCCATCTTTTCAGCTTGGTAGCCTTTCTATATTCAAACGCTCTTCCCATTGGAACAAAATATTTAATGTTAAATTATTAATTCTTCAATTATTAATTAACGCAACTTGGCACCTAATTTTTCTTCCAAATTCTTTACCAGTTTCGACATGATTTTATCAATCATCTTATCATTCAACGTCTGTGTCTCGTCTTGCAACAAGAAACTGACAGCATACGATTTCTTACCTGCCTCCAAATTTTTGCCTTCATAAACGTCAAAGAGAGAAACCTCCTTCAGCAACTTCTTCTCAGTGTCGTATGCGATTTTTTCAATTTCAGCAAACTGCACTTTCTTGTCAATCAGCAGAGCCAAATCACGTTTCACAGCCGGAAATTTGGAAATCTCCGAATAGCTTATCTTCACATTCTTGATAGCTTTCATCAATTCTTTCCAATTCAAATCGGCATAATAAACTTCATTGTCTATATCAAATGCTTTCAGTAACTTTTTCGTCACTACACCGAAAGTTGCCAGTCTTTTACCACCTCTTGTCTGTACAGACAAAGCGGCCGCATAAATATCATCCGTCAAATTACCAATAACCAAATCGTGCATCCGCAATCCCAAACGGGCAAAGATATTCTCAACGTATGCTTTCAACTCATAAACGGAAGAATTTTCATCCGGATGCGCCCAAGAATTGGAAACCTTCTTTCCGGTTACCCACAAACCAAGATGATAATTTTCAGAATAGGCTGCAAGTACTTTTTCCGGATTTTTCTTCTCTTCGTTATAGTGATAACAGTTACCGAATTCAAAGAACTTCAAATCAGCATTCTTACGATTGGCGTTATGAGAAATACTTTCCAGTCCCCCGAACAACAAAGTCTGACGCATCGCATTCAAATCCGCACTCAACGGATTCAGCAACATTACAAGATTCTTTGACGGATAAGATTCCAATCCATCATAATATGCGGCACGAGTCAATGAATTATTCAGAATCTCATTGAAACCACATCCTACCAATTGCTCGGCAACCAAATTTTGTAATTTATTCGACTTGTCATGCTCACCCTTCGTAGTCAGACTCGACTTCAAAGTTGTAGGAATTTCTACATTATTATATCCATAAATACGAAGAATATCCTCTATCACGTCACAGTCGCGTTGTACGTCTACACGATAAGGAGGAACATCCAATGTCAATCCTTCAGCAGTTTCATCAACAATCTTCATTTCCAAGCTTGTCACGATACTCTTAATGGTCTCTACCGGAATAACCTTACCTATCATCGTATGTACCTTTTCATAAGAAAGTTCCACCCTGAAATCCTGAGCAGGAGCCACACATACATCTTTGATTTCAGAGGAAATCGTACCACCGGCAAGCTCTTTGACCATCAATGCAGCTAACTTCAGGCAGTAAAGCGTACCATTAGGATCTATACCTCTTTCAAAACGGAAAGACGCATCAGTATTCAACCCATGACGCCGGGCAGTTTTACGTACCCACGTCGGATGGAAGTATGCACTTTCAAGGAATACATCTTTGGTAGTCTCCATAGAACCGGAATCCAAACCACCGAAAACCCCGGCGATACACATAGCCTCTTCCTTGTTACAAATCATCAGGTCACGTTCATTCAACTTACGTTCTACCCCATCCAATGTGATAAACGGAGTACCTTCCGGCATCGTTTTTACAATTACCTCACCGCCTTTTATCTTATCGGCATCAAAGCAATGGAGAGGCTGTCCGAAAGCATGAACAATATAATTAGTGATATCCACTACA
Source organism: Bacteroides sp. OM08-11 (assembly GCF_003438665.1). Lineage (NCBI taxonomy): Bacteria > Pseudomonadati > Bacteroidota > Bacteroidia > Bacteroidales > Bacteroidaceae > Bacteroides > Bacteroides sp. OM08-11. Next base: position 1,094 of record NZ_QSTJ01000011.1, on the reverse strand, counting down.
TTATTGATAGGACGTAAACCGATGATACGCAGTTTATTCTGTAACCATTCCGGGCTTTCCTTCACAGTTACCCCTTTCACCGTAACTCCGGCATAACGAGGACACGCCTCACTATTTTCCACCGTTACCATCATATCCAAATCATGGTTTTCTACAGCGAAAGCATCCACAGACGGTTTCTTCAGAGCAGTCTGTTTTCCGTTCTGTACCAGATAAGCGTACAAATCACGAGCCACACCATAGTGTGAACAAGCATCAGCACGGTTTGGAGTAATATCTACCTCCAGCACATAATCACTCTTAATATTATAGTAATCCTTGGCAAGTGTTCCCGGCACAGCCGTTTCCGGCAATACGATAATACCTGCATGATCTGTACCAATTCCTATTTCATCTTCCGCACAAATCATTCCATTGGATTCTACACCACGGAGTTTTGATTTCTTGATTGTAAAACATTCATCACCATCATACAGTTTAGCCCCCAGCGTAGCAACCACCACTTTCTGTCCGGCAGCCACATTCGGCGCACCGCATACAATCTGCACAGGTTCCCCCTGTCCTAAGTTGACAGTAGTAATGTGCATGTGGTCTGAATTCGGATGAGGTTCGCATGTCAACACTTCCCCAATGACCAACCCTTCCAGTCCGCCTTTAATGGTTTGCACCTCCTCTACACCTCCTGTTTCCAATCCTATGGAAGTCAAGGCAGCAGCGACTTCATCCGGCGTCAAATCAAAATCGACATACTCTTTCAACCAATTATAAGAGATATTCATATCATTATTTTTTTATTGTTTCCAAAAGTGACCCGCAAAGTTAATAAGTTTTTTTGGTTGGCAGGGAATTATCCAGTAAGAAAATAATAAAAAAGGCTCCCGAACGGTATATAAATCACCGTTCGGGAGCCTTCTATGTTATAATATCTAACTAACAAATACTATTGGTTACAACACCCTTAATTTGTTTCACAATATTATTCTCCAATAAAATCATGCAACGAGTACTTATATTAATCTATTATCCCCTCTTTTATCTTCTCCACAATATAGCGTACATCATCTTCTGTCACCATCGGACCACTCGGTAGACAC
>NZ_QSTJ01000010.1:0-85313 GCF_003438665.1 Bacteroides sp. OM08-11 | reverse complement strand
ATACAAACGCTCCAAATTCACACCGGCACGGTCAATCTTATTGATAAATATAATTGTCGGGATTTGCAGCTTTTGTAAAGTACTGAACAGCAACTTTGTCTGCGCTTGTATGCCTTCCTTTGCGGATAAGATGAGGACTGCTCCATCAAGCATTTTGAATGTCCGCTCCACTTCCGCAATAAAATCCATGTGTCCCGGAGTGTCAATGATATTGCATTTCACCCCGTTCCAGATAATAGATGTCGTAGAAGCCCGGACAGTAATTCCTCTACGTTTCTCTATATCCATAGAGTCCGTTATGGTGTCACCATTATCCACACGGCCGCACTTTTCCGTTGCTCCACTGGCAAACAGCAGATTCTCGGTTACGGAAGTTTTTCCTGCATCAATGTGAGCAAGAATTCCTAAATTTATAATATTCATTTGGATTAAGCAATAATATACTACAGTAGATGCATTGTCGAAACGCACCTTTTAATACCTCCTCGTAGCATATGAGAACTACAGGATTACTAACTCGTATTAATATGTATATTATTACTGCCGCATAACGATTACAAAATTACACAAAAAAATATATCTAACAAAAGTGGGAGGATTTTTTAACTTTTTACCATAGACATTTTATTAGGGAAGCGTAGGTTCAACTGGCAAGTACAAATAAGTAGAAATGTTTGAACAACACCGTTTTAGGAAGTTGAAAAATCAAGTTTCTCTCTCGGTATAGCGTTTATTTTGGCCAATATCTTCTTTAGTTTAGCATTTGTGTATTTCCCATTCGTGTTCTATTTAGCTCCTTATTATGAGTATGTAGCAAGTTACTTATCAAATTCAGCCTCTTTGAGGGTCAAATATGGTTTTGCAAATGGTGACTGACAAGACATAAACAAGGTCAGCAGGAATTTTTTACATAAATGGACATGAATGTATATAACCTAAAATAAGAATAAATTTTAATAAGGGCTGCCCAAAAAGAAAAAAATGCAGTTGCCATCCTATAGATACTTGCAGAAAGGATAAAATTTACTTTTAGACCTTTTGGGATAGCCCTTATTAATACTTCAGATAAAATTCCTTAGGTTATATTTTCAATCCTTTGGACCGGGTTTCCTCCTTGGCATACAGTCCCGGACGCCCGATTATGACATGGTTGGCAACGATACTATCCGCCGGACTGCGTATCTGCGGCGGTGCATTTTCGGGATATTGCGCCTGCCTGTTCCTCACATCTTCCGCTTCCGGCTTGAGCTGTTGCCCTTCATTCTCCTTTTCTGCGACTTCGGGCGTGGGTGGCGCAAGCTCCAGCTGAATTTTTCGGTCAAGGGCGGCAAGTTCGGACTTCAACTGCTTCAGCTCGTCCTCCTTCTTCCACACCTTACCCGCTATCTCCTGTAACTGCGGTATCTCCATCTCCAGCACCTCGTTCTTCGCCTTGTACTGGTCGATGATGGAGGGTATCCTCTCCATCGCGTTGAGGAAGTTGCGGGCGGCGGCCAACGGGTCAGCCATCGCCAGATGCCCGTTGTTGTAGGTGTACTTGTAGTTCCCCTCGACCACGAAGCGGTTGTCGGTGAACTCCAATCCCTCTTTGAGTATCCTTTCGCTCACCACCTTTATCGGAAAACCGTAAAGTTCACCGACCTGCGTGTACAACCCTCCGGTCGTGGCATTCTTGGCTATCTCCTGCAAACGCTTTCCGATGACCTTCTCATCGGCGGAATCCACTCCGTCCACCTTTATTATATTAAGGCGGTTGCCCTCCTTGTCGGTCTGCACCACCGACAGGAAGCGGTTCCAGTCCTCCGTCATGGCATCTATGAAAGCCGTGTTGTTGCGCAACTCGCCGGTCTTTGACTCCAGCTTGAACTCCGAATCACGCTTGCCCTTGTTGAACGACTTGCGTTCCCCTTCGAGCGATGCGATCCGCTTTTCCAGTTTCGCCTTGTCCAACAGGTCGGTATTGCCGGAGAGCAACGCCATGTATTCCGAGAAATTCATGCCCGATTTTTCGTCCATTGCCCCCTCGTCGATGGTACGCGCACCCATCGCACCGCTTTTGAGCTGGCTTATGAAAGTCTGCTTGCAGTGCAGGAGGTTGAACTTGTAGCTGTCCAGTGACTTCTCCACCGCGTAGATGATTACATCCACGTTGTTCCCGGCGAAATGTTTGGCAATCTCATTACCTGCCCTAACTCCGCGTCCGTCACGCTGTTGCAAGTCGGACGGTCGCCACGGCGTATCGAGATGATGGATAGCCACACACCGTTTCTGGGCGTTCACACCCGTTCCGAGCATAGAGGTAGAGCCGAACAGCACACGCACCGTCCCGGCGTTCATGGCGTCTATCACCGCCTTCCGCGCCTTGTCGGTCTTGCACTCCTGAATGAAGCGCACCTCGCTTGGCGGTATACCGTAGTCCTCCGTCAGTTTGCGCTTGATTTCCGAATAGACGTTCCACCCGTCGCCCGGCTGGTATGTCCCCAAATCAGAGAAAACGAACTGCGTGCCTTTCTGGGCGTCGTATTTTTGATAATACTCCGCGATCATCTTGGCACAGTGACTCGCTTTGTTGTCGGGATGATCTTCGTAATTCGGGTCTATCATGCGCATGTCGAGTGCCATTTTCCGGGCATAGTCCGTGGCGATGAGCATCTTCGCCTTTTCTTCCGTTTCCGAAAGCGGCAGCCTGCCCAACAAGGTGGCATCGCCCGTCTTGGCGAACTGCATCAGTTTCTGTATGAAGTCCTCCTGTTCCGGCGTGGGCGGTATATGGTGCAGTATCTCGTTCTTGGCAGGACGGTCAACGCCCACATCCTCCGCCGTGCGGTAGTCCGTGATTTCATTATAGAAGGCGGCAAGCTCCGGCACTTTGATGAAGTAGCGGAAACGCTCCTTCTGGACCACATTGTTCGTCACGTTAAATTCAAAATCCGTCGTCTTCTTGGCAAATATCGCCGCCCAAGCGTCGAAACACCTTATGTCCTGCCGTTCCAGCTCCTTCGGGCGCAGGTACTTGAACAGCAGGTACAATTCAGTCAGTGAGTTGCTGATAGTCGTGCCGGAGAGGAAGGTCGCACCCAAGTCTTTTCCTGTGCGCTCCTGTATGGTGCGTATGGCAAAGAGCATGTTAAGTGCCTTCTGGCTTCCCTCGCTGTTTCCCAATCCCGCCACACGGTCGTGGCGCGTGTTGAAAGTCAGATTCTTGAACTGGTGGCTCTCATCTATGAAGATGTGGTCGATGCCCATCTGCTTGAAATCCACCACGTCGTCCGTGCGTGACTTTATGGCGTGTTCCACCTTCTCCAGCTTCGCTTCAAGGTTGTGCTTGCGCTTCTCCAATCCTTTCAGCATCGCCCGCGACACGTTCTTTCCCTGCTGCCGTAGCACTTCGAGGTTTTCCTCCACCGTGTCAAGCTCTGCTTGCAGGATGCGCTGCTGCAATTCCGGCGACTGCGGTATCTTGCCGAACTGGTCGTGCGACATGATGACGCAATCGTAGTCGTTGTTCTTTATATTATTGAAGAAGCGCACACGGTTGGCGGTCGAAAAGTCCTTCTCCGAAGCGTACAGAATACGTGCGTTGGGATATGCCGCCTGATAGGTGGCTGCAATCTCCGCAACGTTGGCTTTCAGCCCGATAATCATCGGCTTGTGTGCCAAATTCAGACGCTTCATCTCATGCGCGGCGATGCACATTATCAGCGTCTTACCGGTTCCCACCTCGTGGTCGCAAATTCCGCCGCCGTTCTGTTTCAACATCCAGACGCAATCCATCTGTGAGGGATAGACGCTCTTGATACCCCGGCTTGCCAGCCCTTTCAGGTTGAGGTCGGGAAAGGTCTGATGGGAGCCGTCGTAGCGCGGGCGCACGAAACAGTTGAACTTGCGGTTATACATCGTCACAAGCCGCTCCTTGAACTGCGGCGACTGCTCTTCGAGCCATTCGGAGAAGCCGTTTCGTATCTCGTCAATCTTGGCGTTGGCGAGTTGTATTCCCTCGCTGTCGCGCATCTTGATGTCGTTGCCATGCTCGTCCTTGCCGATGGACTTCATCATGTCAGGGCAGGTGTTGTGCAGGGCGTGTTTTAGGAGGTGCATACCGTCATAGTTCCGGTAATACCCCTTCACCAGAAACTCGTCCGTGATTTTCATGGTGCGGTAGCCGCACACCACCGAAAACTCGTCCATGCTTGCGGAATAGGCGATTTTCACCTCCGTGTCGAACAGCCGGCTCATGTAGGCGGCATAGACACCCGTCGGAATCCAGCGTTCCCCGAAATTGAAGTCCAGATCCTCGAAGGCGATGCGCTGCGGCTCGGCATCTTTCAGAGCCTCCAACGCCTGCTTCACCTCCGGCATACGCTCATTTTCGGGATTGTCACCCATCCATGCCTCTATGCGTTCCGCTTTCTCTATGACATTTCCGGCGATGAAACGGTCTTTGATTTCGTAACCGGTCACGAGCGGATTGTAGTAGATGCGCCCTTGCAGGGCAGTGAGCAAATCCTCCGCCGTGCTGTCGGTTATCTCCCGCATATAGTCGAGATTGACCGTACCATATTTGTTGAGCGACGCAGACAGGGCTTCTTCGGGAGAGCCTACGTTGGCATGGCTCTCCACCGCGAAGGAAACAGGATGCTCGAAGATGTCCGCCTTGACGAACTTTCCGTTTTCCATCCGTTCCAGCGAAAGGATGTCGCGCCCGCCCGCATCCATCATCACTAACTTCACGTTCTGCTTGGCGTTGAGGTTGCCGTAGCGCATGACAAACTCATCGTAACAGGTATTCAGATGCTCTCGCCACGGAACATTTGCCTCGCGCCGGAGCGATTCATAACGGTACAGACGCTCGTAGGCGTCACGCAGCGACACATACAACAACGCCTTTTCCTTCTGGTATCCTTTCAGGTCGAGCGGCTGGAATGTCGCCCCGTATGGCGTGATGTCTTTCAGGTAGCCGATGTTATGACGCCCCCGGTCAGCCACCAGCGACCCTTCGCGCAGGTGCATCTCCGGCGTGCGGTGGTAGGCACGCGGAGAAAGGTCCACGACTTCCTCCTTCGGCTTTTCCGCTTCGATGTCGGGGAAAAGGAAAGTCCCCACCGCTTCCGATGGGGTATCTGTAACGGCAGGTGCGGCGACTGCCTCCGGCTGTGTTTCCTCCTGTCGTGGCTGCTCACGGGAAGTTTCCGGCACGGCTTTCACTTCCGTCTTTTCCGCCACTTGTTTCTCGTTATGCTGCCTTGCCAGTTCCCGAAGTTCTTTCCTACGCTCCGGCGTCAAACCCATCATCATTTCATAGAAACCGTTGATGGGAGGATTGGTATCCCAGTCCAGTGTGGCATAGATGTCGTCCGGGTCGGCAGGCTTGGCGGTGTTCTCCGCTTTCACCTCCTTATTCTCCATTGCGGGTTTTGCAGTTGGAGCTGTCGGTGTAACCGTGACTTTCGGTTTGGGCGGAGTGGACTTTGCCGTAACTGCCTTTTTCACCGTCTTTTTCTTTTTGGAGGTTTTCGGTTGGCTGACCTCTTCCGTCATCCCCCAGAGGTCAAGCAGGGTGAGCTGCACGCCTGCGGAATATTGCGGGCGCGGTTCTATCTCCGGCTTTTCATCTGCGGGTTGCGGCTTTTCTGTCGGAGTTTCCACCGTCTGCGCCGAGGATACTGTTTCCAATTTTATGGCAGGACGCTCTACTTTATTTTGAACGGCAACTTTTTCTTCCGTTCCTGCCTGCCGGATTGAACCCGAATACAAGCGCATGGCAAGCCTGTAATGGAAATCCTCGTCGAGCATACGGCGCAAATCCCCGGCGATGCCTGCTGCCTTGCCCTCGTGCAGATAAACCATAGCGGGCTTCCCGTAGGGGTCTGTGTCAAGTTTCGCCATCGTATGCACGATGCGTTCCGGGTGGTGGATGAAATAGGCGTTGTCGGTCAGGGCGGTTTTCGTGTCCGTCTGTATCACGGTCATCAGCCGCTCGTCCTGCGACATTTCCTTCTTGCTGAGGTTCTTTTGCAGGACAATCAGGTCACTGCCCACCTCCGTGCCCGCGTTGTCCGTGAACAGGTTGTTGGGCAGGCGTATCGCGGATACCAGATTGGCCTGACTGAACAGCTCGTTACGCACGGAGGTCTTGGTGCTATTCAATACCCCTTGCGAGGTGATGAACGCCACGATACCGCCGTCACGCACGGCATCCAGTCCTTTGAGAAAGAAATAGTTGTGGATGGTTTTCTGGGCGGAGCGTCTGCCGAAAGAGTCGCTCCGCTGAAACTCCGCGTCGAACACGGCAATGTCACCGAACGGAATGTTGGACACCGCCAAGTCGAAATAATTGTTGAACGGTCTTTCGATTTTCTCAAAACCGCAGGTGCGCATTTTCTGGTCGGGATAGAGATGCCTCAAGATTGTACCCGTGAGCAGATCCTTCTCGAAAGCCATCACATCCGCATTGGGGCTGTGCCGCAGCATGGAATCCACGAACACGCCGACACCTGCCGACGGTTCGAGCATACGGGCGGGGCGGACGCTGTAATCTGCCAGCACGTCCGCGATGGTGTCGGTTATCTCTTTGGGGGTGTAGAAAGCGGTCAGCACGGACGCTTTCAGCGAATCCACAAACCGCTTGTACTCTGTTTCGTCCTTGCTGTTCTCACGGATAAGCCTGTGCAGCTCCACCGTCGGGGCGAACAGTTCGAGGTCGGATTTCGCCCACCGGACGGCATCCGTCAGTTCCTTTGCAGGGTTGAGGATACATTTCAGACCGCCGAAACCGCAGTACCTTTGAAGTATGGCACGCTCTTCGGTTGTCGCTGTCCTATTTTCCCTGTCAAGGATGAATGCCGTCCGTATCGCCTCGATGTTGTCCCGCAGTTTCTGTTTGCGGTTAAACGCCATATTCGTCTAAGTAAAGGACGGTTGCTCCCGTCAGCTCCGTGTAGAGCAGGTCGTAATCGGAAGACAGGGCGAAATTGTCATCCGAGAGGTCATAGACGGAGAACACGTTGCCGACAAGCGGCAGCAGTTTCAGGACAAAGGCTTCACGCTTCTCTTCCGGCACTTCATCGGCAAACTCGTTTTCCACGACTTCGCGGAGGATGGCGTAACGGGAATAATGCAGCCCGCGCAGCAGCGTGTCCATCGCCAGTTCCTGCGCACCATCGGCGGGATAGCCTTCAAGCCGTGCCCTCTCATACGTTTCGGCGGCACGGTCGGCCCGTTCCCGTATGAAAGCGGTGTCGTCAGCCTGTTCAAACTTGTTCGTGCGGAGATAGTCCAGCAGGTACAGACCGTAATAGGAAAAGTCGGTCTGACCCTCGTTTTTCTTCTTGTTGTTCATTACTTTGGATTTAGCGGATTGATAATTAACGGGATAATCGGTTGGAAAAAGGAAGAAAAAGGCACTCGGTATCCCTCCGAGTGCCACCACTAAATCCAAAGTATGAGTGTAATCCGGTATCGAAGAACAATTCATTACTCTGAACAAGTGGCAAAGTTAATACTATTTCTTCCGTCCTGAAAATTTCTTGTCCTTTTTAGCCTCCGGGAACACAAAAGTCGTGTTATATTCCCCGTCAAAGGCGACAACAGCATCGAAACTCTTGCCCTGTTTGCTCTTGAACCCTTTGAGCAGCTTGGTATGCCCTTCGGTGAGCAGGTCTTTGATTTCATCGTCGGACAGGGTGCGTCCCGCTTTCAGCCGGAACACGGGCAGTCCGCACTCCGTGTTGTCGCAGCGTACCACCTTGCCGTAGAACCGCATCCTGCCCGTGCCACACTTGGGACACGCGCAGCCGGAGTCACGGCTGCCGAAGAGCTTGTCGCACGAGATCAGTTCGGAGGTTATCTCACGTGTGTACGCCTCTATCTCCTTGCGGAAGGTGTCGTCGGACAGTTCCCCGCGCTCGATACGCGCCAGCTCCTTTTCCCATTCGCCCGTCATGGCAACATCGGCGATGCGCATCGTCTTGACGACGGAATTGAGGGCAAGTCCTTTTTCGGTGGGAACAAGCGACTTCTTGCAGCGTTCCATGTAACCGCGCTTGAAAAGCGTTTCGATGATGGAGGCGCGTGTGGCGGGAGTACCGATGCCACAGTCCTTCATCGCCTGCCGCAGTGCGTCGTCCTCAATTTCCTTGCCCGCCGTTTCCATTGCCGAGAGCAGGGTGGCTTCGGTATGCAGCGGCTTGGGTTTGGTCTTTCCTTCGGTAATGGACGAGCCTTTCGGTGTCAGCGTGTCGCCTTCCTGCCAGCCGGGGATGGTAATTTCCTCTTTTTCCTCGCCATAGACGGCACGCCATCCGGTTTGCTTCACGACGCTGCCTTTTACGGTAAACTCCACTCCGGCACATTCCGCCGTGACAGTGGTCACATCCTTGACGCATTTCTCAGAGAATGCCTCGACCATGCGCCCGGCAATCATCTGATAGATGGTATTGTCCTCTTTGGAGAGGAAGAGCGGTTTCTCACCCGTGACGAGCAGGGCATGGTGGTCTGTCACCTTGCCGTCGTCCACGCTGCGGCGTGTCGGGGCGGCTTTTGCCCGCACCTTGTCTTTCCATTCGGGCTGTGTGCCGATGAAAGCGAGCAGTTTGGGAATTTCGGCAAACACGTCTTCGGGGATGTAGCGGCTTCCCGTTCTCGGATAGGTTATCAACTTCTTTTCGTAGAGTTTCTGCGCGATTTCAAGCGTCTGTTCCGCCGTGAAGCCGTGCTTGGCGTTGGCTTCTTTCTGGAGCGTGGTCAGGTCGTAGAGCAAGGGAGTTTCCTCCGTCTTCTCCTTGCGCTCGGCTTTCGTGACAGTGGCGCAACCTGCCGCCTTTACCTTATTATATAGTTCCATCGCCGGTTCTTTCTCTTTCCATTTCTCGGAGGATGAGAATTTCACGACTTCGCCGTCGCAACCGTCCGTTGCGATATGGAGCTGCCAGAATGCTTCGGACGTAAAGCGGCGGTTCTCCCAGTAGCGTTCACATACCATAGCCAACGTTGGTGTCTGCACCCGCCCCACGGAATACGTGCCGTGTCCGGCGGCGATGGATAACGCCTGTGTGCCGTTGATGCCCACGAGCCAGTCGGATTCGCTCCGCGCTTTGGCGGCGAGGTAGAGGTTGTCGTATTTGCTGCCGTCTTCGAGTTTCCGCAGTCCCTCGCGGATAGCTTTGTCGGTGAGAGAGCTGATCCACAGGCGCACGAAAGGAGTGGTGCAACCCGTATAGTGGTAGAGGTAGCGGAAGATAAGCTCTCCCTCGCGTCCGGCATCGGTCGCCACGATGATATGTTCGCTTGTGTCGAACAGTCTTTTGATGACTTTTATCTGCGACACCACGCCGCTGTCGGGCTTGTAACCTTTCTCCGTCCTGACCTGACGGGGGACGAGCGTGAATGTGTCGGGAATAATCGGGAGGTTGTCACGGACAAATCCGCGCACGCCGTAGCCGTCGGGCATGGCAAGCTGAACGAGGTGTCCGAATGCCCATGTCACGGCATAACCGCCTCCCTCGAAATATCCTTCCTCTCTCTTTGTCGCGCCCACGATGCGGGCGATTTCACGTGCCACGGAGGGCTTTTCTGCAATGATTGTCTTCATGTCTTCTTCTTTTTTGTTGATACTTTGGATTTTATTTTGGATTCAGTGGCGGACACGGGATTACATTTTCATGCCCTTGCCCGTTTTCTTCTGCGGCTTCTCCTGCTGCTGTTGCTGGCGGGCGTCCTTCGGGTTGGTCTGACCTTTCTGCAACGGCTCTCTCAGATTCTTTGTAGCCTCGTTGGTCTTGCCATCGTTGTTCACCGCCACCTGCGTGCGGCTCTCGTTGGACGGAGCAACCTGCTGTGCATTGTCAGGGTTCGTGTCGTAGCGGTACGGGCGTCCCTTCTCCGGGTTGAACTTGATATACATCGTGGCATGGAAGCCCTGCTTGTCGGTCACGTTCTCCAGCTTCACGGCTTTACCCGCCACATAGTCGGCTTTCTGCTGGTCGGTGAAGCTCACGCCGCTCCATTTGCTGATGGGGCGGATGCTGCCGTCCTCGTTCGTCCACGTGTTGCGGCGTTGCTCCTTCTTGGTCTGTGCGGCATTTTCCCCGCCCTGCGCCTGACTTTTCGATGTGTCGCCTTTGGTTTCCTGTGTCTGTGCGGTACGGGGCGACTTGCCGGTTCCCGGCACGAACTCCACGCCGCGCTGCTCCACGTTCACTTGCAGGGTGGTGACGAACTTTCTGCCGTCGTTGCGCTCGATGAGCTTGTCGCGTACGGGCAGTCCGGCGCGGAGCATGTCCCGCTCCTGCGTGGTGATTTCCGTCTTGCCGATGCGCTCCGGGATGCGCACCCTGCTTGCCGGAATGTCCGTGATTTCATTCGTCTTGCGGTCGATGCTGATGTAGGAGGGGATGATCTCGCCCGTTTCCCTGTCCACAATGTCCACGACCCTACCGAGATTGCCCGTTTCGCGGAGGTTCTTCCGGTCATTGTCGGAGAATTTGTGTTCCTTGTACTCATCCAGCTTCTGCTCCTTGCGGATGAAGTGCGGCACGAGGCTGATGTTTCCCTCACCGTCCTTCTTGAAGGAGAGGCGGGCGTCCAGCTCGAATGATTCGCCGCCGAAGGTCGGTTTGACCTTTACCAAGTCGGACTTGCCATAGTTGAGCATCTTCGTAAGGTCGCCGGACTTTTCAAGGTTGTCCCGCTTTACGCCCCATCTGTCCTCCAGCTCCTGCCAGTTGATTTTACTCTCGTCGATGGGCTGGTAGCCACGTTTGCCCTGCATCTGTTCGGATTTGTCCTGTTGCTGTTCTTTCCGTTGTTCCATGTTCTCCTGTTTTTGAGGTTCTTGTTTCTCTGTCTGTTGTGCTGCCATCTCTTCCTGCACCTTCTTCTCATAGTCGGAGGTGTCCACCTTGTGAGGGGCGAGCAGCTCCTTGTTCGCTTCGGGGTCTTTCAGCAGTTGCTTCATCACCTCTAAGAGATTTTCAGCTTGGTCTGCCGCAATGCGGTAGAAACCGAAGCGGCTGGGTTCCTTGCACTGCCGGAAGAAGTTCTTGAAGAAGTTGTCCAGCACGTCGCCATGTCGGTCGAATTGCAGGAAACTCTGCGCGTTCTCCGCTTTTGCGGGGGTGCGCTTGGGTGTGCCGTCCGCGTTCAGCCCGGCTACCACGCTGATCTCGCCTGTCTTCTCGTCACGGACTACCAGCACGTCCTTTTCGTCTTTTTTCTTTGCCATCTGAAAAATGTTTTAATGGGTTATTTATGAAAGAAATTATGGATACGAGCCTTGTAGAAGGCTATATCTTCCTTTTTGAAGTCCTTGATATGGTTGGAAAGGAATGTCAGCACGTCCTCCTCGCTGTAATAGGTCTTCTTGCCCAGCGTCTTGTAGGGCAATGCGCCTACGCTGCGGTAGCGTTGGAGGGTGCGTTTGCTTATCTGGAGCAACATGCACAAATCCTGATTGTCGAAAAGGCGGATGCTTTCCGTGATAGTGGGCTGTTTCCCCTCAGCCTTCATCGCCAGCAGCAGTTCGTCCTGACGGTCGAGCCGTTCCATCAGCTTCTGCATCCAGCCCTCGAAGTTGTTTCGTGTGAGCAGTTCCATGACCTATGTCCTCCTTCCTTTTGGTTTGCCGCCCGTGCGCAGCGTGTGGTTGTGGAACAGGGTGTCTATTGTCCCTTCCTCGTTCCTTACTGTGTTGTCCTCCAATAGCCGCAGTATCTCGGAAAGGCGGTAGCGGCAGCTTCCGCGTACCACCACATACTCGATACGGTGGTCGGTGCGCATACGCTGCATGGTGCGCTTGCTCACGTTGAGCATCTTCGCCGCCTGTGCCGTGTCAAGCAGCTTGTCTTCGGTTTCCCGCTTCCGTTTCTTCTCGTCCCTTGCCTCGCGGATGTACCCTGCGATGTTCGCAATCTGCGCCATCATCTCCTTGTAGGCGGAACTTTCCATTGTTATCACTTTCATGTTCAGTCCTTTCTTTTTGTTTCTGCGACAAAATTCGGCAATAAACAAAAGGGGCTTTAACAACTCACTACGTGACTCACGTAAGATTTTTGCGGAAGATGGCTCCGTAACCCGGTCAAACGGCGCAACAGGCAGCCTTTCAGCGGAAAACGATACGTCTTGTATGCCGTTTCGTTACCTTTGCGGCAAACTCTAAATGACATGAATATGGAAATAGTATCTATCGAGAAAAAGACTTTCGAGATGATGGTGGCGGCATTCGGCGCACTCTCGGAGAAGGTCGCCGCCCTGAGGCGCAAAAGCGACACGGGGCGCATGGAAAGATGGCTCACGGGCGAGGAGGTCTGCGGGCAGTTGAGAATAAGCCCGCGCACGTTGCAGACGCTGCGTGACAGGCGGCTTATCGGCTACTCGCAGATAAACCGCAGGTTCTATTACAAGCCAGAGGAGGTGAAGCGGCTGATACCGCTTGTCGGCACGCTCTATCCGCACGGCAGATGATTTGATTTATTCACCCACTGAATCCGAAGTTATGATGAACGAGAACAACGATGTTTTTACGATGGAAGACGAGCCGATAGCCTCTGTGGTGCAGGATATGCGCAAAGGCTCGAAATGGCTGTCCGCATTTCTGGAAAGCTACCGTCCTCCGCTGGACGGGGAACGTTACCTGACGGACGGCGAGGTGTCGGAACTGCTCCGTGTGAGCCGGCGCACCTTGCAGGAATACCGCAACAACCGCGTGTTGCCCTTCATACTTTTGGGAGGGAAGGTGCTTTACCCGGAAACGGGGCTGCGCGGGGTACTGGAAGCGAACTACCGCAAGCCGCTGGAGTGAGGCGGTTTCATGAAAAAGTAAACGGGTGACACCTTTTGTGGTGCTACCCGTTTACTTGTCTTATGGGGTATGTGCAATCAGCAATACCCGGCTTTTCCGTTCTGTATGAACATCACGTATGTCTGCCGTTTCTCTTGTGAGAGTGCCTTTCCCACCAGCCATGTGCGGAACAGGTGGGTGTTGTAGGTATTCACCCTGAAAGCGACCGGGATGATGATTTCAAGGGCGTACACGTCCGCGTGCAGCCCGTTTTCAAGCTGCATGTAGCGGCACACCTCGTAGTCGTTCAGCACGTCCGACTTGCGGACGGCTCTGATGGCGGCGTTCACTGCCGGGACGGTCGTATGGAACAATCCGGCTATTTCGGTGGCGGTCATCCACACGTCGTTACCGGTTACGCTGACTGCCTTGTCCTCGATGATGATTGTGTCACGTTTCATGGCTTTTCTTTTTAGATGGTGCAACCTGCAAATTCCTCGACGCCGTTCAATCTTGCGGCAAGGTTCTCCATGTCCTGATTGAGCTTCTCTTTGGTTATCTTTGCGTAAATCTGCGTCGTCTTTATGCTCTTGTGTCCGAGCATGGAGCTGACCGTTTCGATGGGAACACCGTTGGAGAGGAATATCGTCGTGGCTGCCGTGTGGCGGCTCTGATGCCACGTGATATGCTTGGTGATGCCGCAACGCTTGGCGACGGCACGGATACCGGCAAGGCACGTGTTATAATGCGGAACGGGAAATATCCTGCCGTCCCCGCACAGTCCCCGGTATTTGCCGATTATGCGGTTGGCGATGTCGAGCAGGCGGATGTTGGACACCACGCCCGTTTTCTGGCGGTTGATGTTTATCCACTCGTGTTCGTCGAAGTAGGTGCGGATATTCTCTTCCGTAAGGTTGCGCATATCCGCGAACGACAGCCCCGTGAAGGCGCAGAACAGGTAGAGGTCGCGGTACAATTCCTGTTTGGCGTTTTTCAGTTTCCCCTCCATCAGCAGGCGGATCTCATCTTTGGTCAGGAAACTGCGTGTTGTTTCCTCCTTCTTGATTTCATACTCGCGGAACGGGTCGCGCGTCAGCCACTCGTTGTTGATGGCGATGAATACCATCGTCCGTAACGGGCAGACGTACAGCCACACGGTATTGGTGCAGCAGTGCTTGTCCGTGCGCAGGAACATCTCGAAGTCGGAGATGAAAGCCGGGGTAAGCTCTTTTAGGGCGATGTCCTTCACATGGTAGCGGATGTCGAGGAACTCTTGCATGTGCTTGTAAACGGTGCGGTACTTCAGCAGCGTGCCTTTGGCTTTCATGCCTGCCTCCACCTGCTTCTCGTAGTCCTCGTTGTGCTGGCGGAACACCTGCATCAGCGTGTGGTAGCGGTGTTCCAGTCCGAGAAAGGCGTTCTTCACCTTCTCCGCCGTGACGAAGTTGTCACGCTCCATGATTTCCTGATAATGCCTGTTGATGCGTACCCGCATCTTGTCAAGCATACGGTTCGTTTCGAGTGCCGCCGTGCTTCTGCCCGTGACACGTCCACCTTTGGTGTCCCACAGTTTCGGATCGACAGTCAGTTTGCAGCTGAACTGTGTCTGGCTGCCGTCCACCGTGATGCGTCCCATGACGGGAACTGTCCCGTCCTTTTTCACTACCTGACGCTTGAGGTAGTAGATTACTGAAAATGTACTCTTCATTGTCCTTAATTTTTGGGTTTCAAAATTAGTTGGTGAAGAGTCCGGTGTTGGTACGCAAAACGGGGAGGAACGGCGCAATCTTTTTCCGTAACCTGATTTTTCGCATGAGTTATGGATAACTCACTATTCCTTAGAGCCTTGTTTCGCTATTCGTACCCGTTTGTCGCATTTTCGGGCATGGTTACGAACAAGTAACGTAGCGGCGTCAGGATTTGGCTTCGGCAGGGATTGTAATGGCTTCACGGATTATCGCCACTTCAACCAAAACCCTTGTAACTCAATTCTATCACTATATCTTTCCGCATTTCACTTTTTTGTAGTAACTTTGCGCATCAAACTCACCACGGATTACGCAGATTTACACAGATTAATGATTTAGACAATCTGTGTAAGTCCGTGTAGTTTGTGGTGAAATAAAAACAAACGTGATGACTATTACCGAACTACAACGCTTGTACGCCGCCCATCCCAACGTAGAGGGTATGGGCCGGTTGTTTAAAGACTCTTCTATCCGGCATTTGTACTGTGGTGGCCTGTGTGCTTCCGCTGCTTCCTTGTTTTCATCCGTGTTGGTGCAACGTGCCGAGGTTCCGTTCGTTTTCATTTTGGGCGATTTGGAAGAAGCCGGTTATTTCTATCATGACTTGACCCGGATATTGGGAACGGAAAAAATATTGTTTTTCCCCTCTTCTTTCCGGCGTGCCATTAAATACGGACAGAAGGATGCCGCCAATGAAATTCTGCGTACTGAAGTCCTGAGCCGTTTACAAAAGGGAGAAGAAGGACTTTGTGTGGTGACCTATCCCGATGCTTTGGCAGAGAAAGTGGTTTCTCGCAAAGAACTTGGCGATAAGACCCTGAAACTTCATACGGGCGAAAAGGTAGATATGAATTTCATCACGGAAGTATTACGCAGTTATGGTTTTGAATATGTAGATTATGTCTACGAACCCGGACAATATGCTGTCCGTGGTAGTATCATCGATGTTTTTTCTTTTTCTTCCGAATCTCCTTTCCGAATCGACTTTTTCGGTGATGAAGTAGAGAGTATCCGTACCTTCGAAGTCGATACCCAGCTTTCCAAAGAGAAGAAAGAGAGTATAGTGATAGTACCCGATTTGAGCCGTAGTCTGGAGCAAAACGGTAGTGGTGGTATGGTGTCGTTTCTGGATTTTCTTCAACCTGATACCATACTTTCCATGCGCGATTTCCTGTGGTTGCGCGAGCGTATACAGACTGTACATGATGAAGCACTTACACCTCAAGCCATTGTTGCCCGTGAATCGGAAGAAAACGGAATCGTCACTTTAGAAGGCAAATTGATTGATGGAGGAGAGTTTACATTACGTGCGCTTGATTTCCGGCGGATGGAATTTGGTACAAAACCTACGGGAACACCTGATGCAACTATTTCGTTCGATACTTCCGTCCAACCTATTTTCCATAAGAACTTCGACCTTGCGGCAGAAACTTTTCAGGAATACCTTGCACAAAATTATACCCTATATATATGTAGCGACAGTGTGAAGCAAACCGACCGTATCCGTGCCATCTTTGAGGATCGGGGCGATAACATCGCTTTTACCGCTGTCGAACGTACCTTGCACGAGGGATTTGCCGATAACACATTGCGTCTCTGTATCTTTACGGATCACCAGTTGTTCGACCGTTTTCATAAGTATAACCTCAAGAGTGAGAAAGCGCGTAGCGGAAAGGTGGCGCTTTCCCTGAAAGAGCTCAACCAGTTTACTCCGGGCGATTATGTTGTCCATACTGATCACGGTGTGGGACGCTTCACCGGATTGGTACGTATTCCCAATGGGGATACCACTCAAGAAGTGATGAGGCTTGTCTATCAGAATGAAGATGTCGTATTCGTCTCTATTCATTCCCTGCACAAAGTGTCCAAGTATAAGGGGAAGGATGGGGAGGCTCCGCGCTTGAATAAATTGGGTACGGGGGCTTGGGAAAAGTTGAAAGACCGTACCAAGACCAAGATAAAAGACATTGCCCGTGATCTCATCAAACTTTACTCACAGCGCCGTGAAGAGAAAGGTTTTCAATACAGTCCCGACAGTTTCCTGCAACATGAATTGGAAGCTTCTTTCCTTTATGAGGATACTCCTGACCAGAGTAAAGCCACTGCCGAGGTAAAGGCTGATATGGAAAGTGCCCGTCCGATGGATCGTCTGGTGTGTGGTGATGTCGGTTTCGGAAAAACGGAAGTTGCCGTGCGGGCTGCTTTCAAAGCCGTTGCCGACAACAAACAGGTAGCTGTCTTGGTGCCTACTACCGTTCTTGCCTATCAGCATTTCCAGACTTTCAAGGAACGCCTGAAAGGTTTGCCTTGTAAGGTGGAATATCTGAGCCGTGCACGCACCGCCGCGCAAGCCAAAGCGGTAATCAAGGGACTTGCCGACGGCGAAGTGAATATCCTCATCGGTACTCATCGTATCCTGGGTAAAGATGTGAAGTTCAAAGATCTTGGCTTGCTGATTATTGACGAGGAGCAGAAATTCGGAGTTTCTGTCAAAGAGAAACTTCGTCAGCTAAAGGTCAATGTAGATACGCTCACCATGACTGCTACGCCCATTCCCCGAACTTTACAATTCTCATTGATGGGTGCCCGCGATTTGAGCGTCATCCAAACTCCGCCGCCCAACCGTTATCCCATTCAGACGGAAGTACATACTTTCAATGAAGAAATCATAGCCGATGCCATCAACTTCGAAATGAGCCGCAACGGACAAGTATTCTTCGTGAATAATCGTATTTCCAATCTTGTGGAACTCAAAATGATGATCCAGCGTCATATTCCCGACTGCCGTGTTGCCATCGGTCATGGCCAGATGGAACCTGCCGAACTGGAGAAGATCATATTGGATTTCGTCAATTATGATTACGATGTGTTGCTTGCCACCACCATCATAGAAAGTGGTATTGATATCCCCAATGCCAATACCATTGTCATCAACCAGGCCCAGAACTTCGGACTGAGTGACCTCCACCAGATGCGTGGCCGTGTGGGGCGAAGCAACAAGAAAGCCTTTTGCTATCTGTTGGCTCCTCCTCTGTCTTCCCTTACTCCGGAAGCCAAGCGCCGCCTGCAAGCCATCGAGAATTTTTCCGATTTAGGTAGTGGCATCCATATCGCTATGCAAGACCTCGACATCCGCGGTGCGGGAAATATGTTGGGTGCGGAACAAAGCGGTTTCATTGCCGACCTTGGTTATGAAACCTATCAAAAGATACTCTCCGAAGCCGTACATGAATTGAAGACCGATGAGTTCGCCGACTTGTATGCCGACGAGCTGAAAGCCGATGGGGGGGGTATCAGTGGTGAACAGTTCGTTGACGAGTGCCAGGTGGAAAGTGATCTCGAACTCCTGCTTCCCGCCACTTACGTCACCGGTAGCAGCGAACGCATGTTGCTCTATCGGGAATTGGATAGCATGACGCTCGATAAAGATGTAGAAGCCTTCCGTGCTCGTCTTGAAGATCGCTTTGGCCCCGTTCCTTCCGAAACCGAAGAACTTCTGCGCATTGTTCCGCTTCGCCGCCTTGCCGCGCGCATCGGTGCGGAGAAAGTCTTCCTGAAGGGTGGACGTATGTCCCTGTTCTTTATTTCCAATCCGGACAGTCCATATTATCAGAGTCAGGCATTTGGGAAAGTCATCGCCTATATGATGAAATATACCCGTCGCTGTGACCTGCGTGAGCAGAATGGCAAACGGAGTATGTTGGTAAAGGACGTAAAGACTGTGGAAGAAGCTGTCAGCGTGTTGCAAGAGGTGGTGGCGATGCAGGTAGAAGAATAGCGGGGAGTCTTTTTTCCCGCATTTTTCTCGCTGTTGTCAGGGCATTTTCTGTTGCACCTTTTTCCGTATATAGATTTTGTGCGAACCTCTTCCGGTGTATCCTATGCCGCTGTCAGACATTTCGCTCCATCTTTTCAGTTCCAGTGCGGCAGCGTTGCGCAACAGTCCTGTCATGTTGCAATAGTCATTTACTTTCAGTAGAACGTTTGTTTGCAGATAATTTTGTGCCAGCCTCAAACGTTGTTCTGCCGTATAGCGCGAAGATGAACGCTGGAATTTCCACTTTGAGCGGTCCAGCCGGCAGTGCATCCCCGTTTCTTGTATAAACTCCTTGTCCGCCCGGAAGTTGATGTTCTGCATGTAGATACTCATGGCATTTCGTTTCTGTCCGCCCGGTTCGCCGCTTTCACGTTCAAATCCGTCACGTATTCCCAATGAGGGGGTAAATACGCCCAGTCCGTCTATTTTCACCGAGTGTCCTTCGCCCATCTCACGGGCAATGGCCTGTGTCAGCGATTTCACCAGCCCGATGATATCACCGGGGGTGAAGGTACTGGCGTAGTTGATATGTTCGGCCAGATAGCCGAGGTCTACTTGTCCCCAAATCTTCATGCGGGGATAAAGCACTTTCTTGCCGTCCTCTCCGGGGAGGGTCAGCTCTTGCATTTGGTATTCTGCCATGATGTCTGTTGTATATAAAACGCTAACGAGACTGATGTTATCAGATGGACGGTATAAGTCGGTTCACAAGGTAGTCTCTGTTCCTTGAAGAAGAGGGTTGAAGTATAGGAAAAGCTTCATCTCACGCCGCGAGATATATATCTTGGCTGCTGAGATGGCCATCCCGGCTGCAGAGATTTGTATCTTGGCAGCTAAGATACATCTTTTCTTTGGAGTGGGCAAACTTTCCCCCGATAAGAGTATGTTTTCTTAAGGGATTGATGTGGTTTCTTCATCGAACTCTGTCATGTCCTTCTATAATAGAGGAAGGAATAGGTCGTGTGAAAATCGTCATCGGTTTGTTGTTTTTGGATAAATAATAATATCTTTGCATTGTGAAGTAATTGCGGTGGCAAGGCTTCGCATTTTTGTGGAAAGACTTAGCATTTGCTATTTATTCTGTAATGCTCTGAAAATTTGGCCGTTGGAAGAACTAATACAAGAATAAGTTTGTAGATGTCTACGCTATAGCGTGGGCAGGACTTATTCGTATTAGTGGGTTAGGCCAAATACCTCAGAGCATGGATATAGTTCGGTCCATGCTTTTTTTATGCCCAAAATACAAGCGATAGGCTCTGCTTGTCTTGATTATCGAAAAAGAGTCTTAACGAAAAAATGTACTATTATGAGGTTTTTGAAAATGACAGGACTGCTGATGTTTTTAAGTATGTTGGCGGTGGGATGTAGTTCGGATGACGATGAAAAGGATGTGGTAGGCGGTGAGCCTGCCGAACTCTATGTGTATGTGCGCGATGCTTCGGACAATTATTTGCTGGAAGGAGTGGATGTGGAGTTTGTACAGAACAACAAGTTGCTTTGTACCGATACTACCGACGACTCCGGAGCTGCTTTGTGTAACAATAAGTACGATGGCCTTGTTTCCGGAATGGTAACCGTTAATATCAATGTGGAGGGATATAAGCCGTTTACGAAGACAGGCAATGTCACAGCCGGCGACAATGAGTGGGAAGTAAGTCTGATACCGGATGAAGACGCTCCTTCTTCGTCCTCATTGAACGTTACGTCTAAAGATGTAGAAGATTTGTACGGTACGATTTCTATCCTGATACCCGAAAACGCGCGGTATGTACGTGTATCCGAAGGTACGAGCTATGATCCTGAGGATTATGAAGAATATAAAAACAGTAATTACGGATATGGAACAACCACGCAGAATGTGACTTATACTAATTTGAAACCTGCGACCAAGTATACCTTTACAGTAGTTTCTTTTGATGACAGAGGGAAACAGTTGGATAAAAAGACCCTTACCGTCACTACCAAGGAGTTGTATAACCGTAGCGATTTTAAAGTAGATATCGTTGATTTCCTGACGTTACAGAGTGGTGTTTCGGTGACTCTTAAGGTAGCTCCCGCACACGGGTTCATAATGTCTTGTTACGAATTGGGCCAGGAACCGGCCAATGACTTGCAGGTGGTAAAGGAAGCAATGAAAAATGGTACTGTCATAGGAGAAGATGGAAAGACAAAGATCGGTTATGTTACCGGACTGGATGCAGGAAAGGGCTATCGTGTCTATATTATACCTTTTGCGGAAAATAGAACTGATGTGGGAGGATACACTTACTTGGCTCCCGGAATAGTTTCTTCTATGGAATTGTATACTAAACGTGACAATTATCCTCCGAAGGCTACTGTAATAAAGGCCGGAAATACGAAAAGCTCATTCAGTTATCGGATATATTCAAGCAAGTTCAGTAATACAGCCAGTAATGTAGGATACTCTTTCTGCAGATCCTACAGAGGTGTTTTTGTGGAAGAATATGACCAGTTTGAGAATGAACCGGACATCGCGTGGGCAACGGTTTGCCAAAACCAAGGACTGGATGTGTTCAAGAGTTCGTATACATCTATCTATGAGATAGGCGGTTTAAACCTCTCTTCATGGTATGGTATCATAACACTGGGGTATCACGACCAAGAAGGAACGGATAATTCGGCTGTCATTTCCCGCTATAAATTCAAGTACGGCAGTTATGGTGTGACTCGTAACGTCGAAACCGGTGTCGCTTCTACCAAAGTATCCGGCATCAAGTATGGCTCTGTTACGGATGACATGTTGAAAAGTGTACGTGTTTTGAAATAATATAACGAATTCTTGAAGCAGGTACTTGGAAGACTTGCTTCAAGGCAGATACACCTTAACAGGTTTTTATGAGTGGACCCTCTTCCTGCCTTTTCCGGTAATTGATTTATAGGGATTGGTGCGGGAGAGGGTTGTTTTGATTGTGTCTGATTTATTTACAACCGGTCAGCTCCAGGATTTTCTTTTCCAGAGCCAGATCATCACTGTTCATTCTTGGGGTAGGGATATTACACATACGAATTACGTCACCCTCGCGGCAAGTGTAGTTGTAATAGAGCAATTCGGTTTCGTCCAGTTCCTCGTATGGCTTCAATACACCTTGTTGTTGCAGGAATTTCTGGTGATCGGTATCGTCGGTTTGCTTTACCAGAAGGATGCGGCGGGCTATGGGATTGAAATTGTAGTCGAAACATTGATAGATGCCACGCAAAAAGGGCGGACGGTCGAACAAGGGTAGTTTTAGGCAGATGTTGAACATCGAGAGTTGGGGTGATTGGCTTTCGTTGAAAGCCAGGTAAAGATGGCTCATGCCGTTCATCATTCCGAACCCCCAATGAGTGGTACCATGGGCGTTGGTATGTCCCACCTCAATGTAATTTCCGTTTTCGGCGGGAGCAATGAGATAAGGTTCTATCTTCAGGTCATTGGTACTGGAAGATAGGCTATAGCTGGTATAAATACCGCTGTAATTGGCGATGTGGTTCACACTTCGGCGGGAGTTTTGCTCCAGTTCATCAAGGAAAGGATTTCGTCCGTCCGGCTGTTCTTTTACCGTCAGGTCTATGGAGAAAAGTTTCTGCTTCATTTGTGGAAGAGAACCCAGGAACTTCTTTTTCGACAGGTTATTCACCCATATCAGGGCATTGTCCAAGGCATCATCTTCATCCATCCCTTTTTCCACATTCTTGAAATAGGTGGGGAACACAGTGGAATACATGGCGGAAAGTACACTGGGAGTGAGTTGGGTCTGTTCGGCCATCTCTTTCATCTTTACTCCCTTTTTGCGTAAGAAGGTAATACGGTCGTAGATTTCTTTCAATTCGTTCATGCTTCTATGTCCATTAATGAATGGCAAAATTACTTTTCTTTTCCGATACCCAAATTTCTGTATCTTACTTTTTGTAAAAAATGTGTTTTCTTCTCCTTAGGGGACGTGTTACATTACAATTGCATGAATATTTCTGAATTATTTCGCATTTATTATTCCTGTTTTATTCATTTTTTGCTTCATAAGGCCTCCTTACTTTTGTCCCGTCAAAAAAACGAAGTAGAATATGAATTTATCACCGAATAAACAGATAGGGGGCAAAACAGTGGCGCAATGCAGAATGGCTGGAGAACATACACCGGAATGGGTTTTTATTCTTTGGATGGGGGGAACAGCACTTTTGTCTTATTCGTTGGTTTATGCTTTACGTAAACCATTTACCGCTGCCGAATTTGAAGGATTGCAGATTGCCGGTATGGACTATAAAATTATAGTAAGTATCATCCAACTCATCGGTTACGTATGTGCGAAGTTGTTCGGCATTAAGTTCATCTCAGAGTTGAAACCGCAAAACCGGTTGAAGTTCATCATTGGCTCGGCAGCCTTGTCCGAAGCGTCGTTGCTGGCATTCGGATTACTACCTGTACCTTATAATATAATAGCGCTCTTTTTCAATGGTCTTTCTTTAGGATGTATGTGGGGTGTGATATTCAGTTTCCTTGAAGGGCGGCGCACTACCGATATTTTGGCAAGTATCATGGGGGTGAGCATGGCACTCAGCTCGGGTGTAGCCAAGAGTATGGGACTCTATGCGTTGAACCAACTTCATGTAAGCGAGTTTTGGATGCCTGCTTTGGTCGGTGCTTTGGCTTTCCCTTTGCTTTGCTTCATGGGGTGGATGATGACCAAGTTCCCACGTCCTACGGCTGTTGACATCGCTGCACGTTCCGAGCGGGTTACCCTCAATGGACAGCAACGGTGGAAACTGTTCAGGCAATATATGCCGTTGTTACTTTTACTCTTTATCGCCAATCTGATGCTTACTGTCCAGCGCGACATCAAAGAAGATTTTATTGTCTGTATCATTGATGTGAGTGCTATTTCTTCCTGGCTTTTTGCCAAGCTCGATGCTATCGCTACTCTTGTGTTGCTGGGTACGTTTGCGTTGCTTGCTTTCTGTGGTAATCATCTGAAAGTGCTCTGTCTATTGCTGGGACTTTCTACAGTAGGTACGGGTATATTGGCTTTGTTGGGTACCGGACAAGTACAGATCTCCACCACCTTGTGGCTCTTTCTGCAAACGCTTTGTATAGATATAGCATATCTCAGTTTTCAGACTATCTTCTTTGAACGGTTCATCGCTTGTTTCAAGGTGAAGGGGAATGTGGGGTTCTTCATCATCACCATCGACTTCATCGGTTATGTGGGTACATTGGCATTGCTGCTTTTCAAAGAGTTGAAGGCTCCAGATGTGGATTGGGCGGTATTCTATAACGAAATGAGTGTCTTTGTGGGTGTGATCTGTTGCATTGCTTTCGTGGCATCTGCCATCTATGTGGTGCAGGCTAAACGGATGGGCGATACGCGGAAAAAAATATCCGGCACGGATAACTATAACGAATTATTAACTTTAAATCCTACGATATGATAGATTTCAGTTTTACAAGAATGGGTAACATAAACAATAGCAATATGAAGAAAATAGAATGTGTGATAATGGACTGGGCAGGTACTGCCGTCGATTATGGATGTTTTGCACCGGTAGCGGCTTTCGTGGAAAGTTTCAAGCAGATGGGAGTGAATGTGACTCCTGCCGAAACACGTGCTCATATGGGACTGACTAAGATTGAGGAAATCCGGGCCCTTTTCGCCATTGAGCGTGTAGCAGAGGAGTTCCATCGGAAATACGGGCGTACCCCTGATGAAAACGATGTGCGGGAATGCTATAAACGTTTCCAAGATGTGTTGTTCGCGACTTTGGAAGGCTATAGCAATCCTATTCCGGGTGTGGTGGAAGTGATTGCCGGTCTGCGCACCAAAGGCATCAAGATAGGATCTACCACCGGATATACCAAGAGTATGATGGATGTGGTAATTCCCATAGCGGAGAAAAAAGGATACAAGACTGATACATGTGTCACATCGGATCATTTGCCCGGTGGCCGTCCCAAACCTTATATGATTTATCAGAACATGTGCCTGCTTGATGTGCCTTCCCGGTTTTCCGTATTGAAGTACGGAGACACTATTGCCGATATCCGTGAAGGCGTGAATGCCGGTGTATGGAGTGTGGGGGTGGTGATGGGGAGTAACGAACTGGGACTGAGTGAAGAGGAAACCCGTAACCTGTCTATGGGCGAACTGAAATGCCGTATGGCAAAAGTACGTGATCGTATGTATGCTGCCGGTGCCGACTATGTGGTGGATACCATAGCCGAACTCCCGATGCTGATTGAGGATATCAATGAGCGCATGGCATTGTGAAAATCATCATTAACATTAATCACTAAATATTATCAATATGAGACCTTATTTACTTTTGACTCCCGGCCCTTTGACAACTACCGATACTGTAAAACAAGCCATGATGAGTGACTGGTGTACTTGGGATGAAGACTATAATCTGGATATTGTGGAAGTAATCCGTAAAGAATTGGTGGAGATTGCCACAAGTTGCCCTGAAGAGTATACCGCTGTATTGATGCAGGGTAGCGGAAGTTTTTGTGTGGAAGCTACTCTTGGCTCTGTTGTACGCTCTACGGATAAACTACTTGTAGCTGCCAACGGTGCTTACGGTAAGCGTATGGGGGTGATTTCCGAATACTATCACATCGATTGCCACGTGATGAAGTTTGAGGAAACCGAACCGGTGGATGCTATGAAGATTGACACTTATCTGAAAAAACATCCCGAGGTTACTCACGTTTCTGTGGTACATTGTGAAACAACCACTGGTGTACTTAATCCTCTTGAGGAGATTGCCGCTGTGGTAAAATCTCACGGTAAGGTACTGATTGTAGATGCCATGAGTAGTTTCGGTGGTGTACCTATAGACATGGCCCGATCGGGTATCGATTTTATGATTAGTAGCGCCAACAAGTGTATTCAGGGAGTACCAGGATTTGGCTTTATCATTGCGCGCCGTTCGTTGTTGGAACAATGTAAAGGTGTAGCCCGCTCACTTTCACTTGACCTCTACGATCAATGGGAAGTTATGGAAAAGGGATGTGGTAAATGGCGTTTTACTTCGCCTACCCATGTAGTACGGGCTTTTATGCAGGCGTTGAGTGAACTGAAGGCCGAAGGTGGTGTGAAAGCACGTTACGCCCGCTACTGCGAAAATCATCGCATACTGGTGAAAGGTATGCGCGCTTTGGGTTACAAGACCCTACTCTCTGATGATCAGCAATCTCCTGTTATCACCTCTTTCTATTATCCTTCTTCCGGCTTCAACTTCAAGGAGTTTTATCTGAAATTGAAAGCCAGAGGATTTGTTATCTATCCGGGTAAAATTTCACAAGCCGATACTTTCCGTATCGGAAATATAGGTGACGTTTATCCTGCCGATTTTGTGAAGTTGACGGAGGTTATTAAGGAAATCATGACAATATGATCGCCATACGTAGATAATCATATTGAACTCCCACGGCAAAGTTCGGGAGGAAGTAGTATCGTCCTTCCGTCATCAGGTCATAACCTACCCGGTTACCGTTTTTATTGAAAAAGTCATTCCGGTTTCCCTCTACGTATGGTAGAGACAATCCACCACCGAAGATGATGCTGTACTTTTGAGGTAAACATTCGCTTTGCGCTTGTATGTTCATTCCACAGAAAGTGAGGATGAAGACAGAAAAAGTGATGAGACGTTTCATGTTATCGTTTTCCATATAGTTTGTCGATCAGGTCCTGTCTGCCAATTCGTCTCAGTTCATTGATAATGTTCTTTCGTTCCTCCGGCTTGTACCAGAAAAAGAATTGGCGCTGCGCCAGCTTTTCCCGTTGCGTCTTGGCGCTGAAAACAGGTTCCAGCGTGTAGGGGTGATAACCGGTATACCAGGCTTCGGTGGCAACTGTCATTGGAGTAGGGGTGAAGTCTTGTACTTGTTCCAAGTGGAAATCCAAACGTTTGGTGATGACGGCAAGCTCTGCCATGTCTTCTTCCTTGCAGCCGGGATGACTGCTGATGAAGTAGGGAATGAGTTGCTGTCGCAAGCCTTCTTCGCGATTGATACGGTCGAATATTTTCTTGAACTCTCCGAATTGGCTGAAGGGAGGTTTACGCATGAGGTTGAGTACTCGATCTGATGTATGTTCGGGAGCTACTTTCAGGCGGCCACTGACGTGGCGGGTTATGAGTTCACGGGTATATTCGGCGGTACTTTGATTTACTTTGGGGTCTTTACATTGGTGTAAAAGTAAGTCATAGCGTACGCCACTGCCGATAAATGATTTCTTGATACCGGGCAATGCATCTACGGCATGATAGATATCGAGCAGAGGACGATGGTCTGCATTCAAGTTGGGACATACTTTGGGATGGATGCACGACGGACGTTTGCATCTTTTGCAGAGTGCTTCATCTTTTCCTTTCATCTGGTACATGTTGGCTGAGGGACCTCCCAAGTCACTCAGATAACCTTTGAAGTCGGGTAGTTCCATGACAGCTTTCACCTCTTTCAGCACACTCTCCTTGCTACGACTTACAATAAACTTGCCCTGATGCGCGGATATGGTACAGAAAGCACATCCTCCGAAACATCCTCGATGAAGATTGACGGAGAATTTTATCATGTCGTAAGCCGGAATACGCTTTCCTTTGTATTTAGGATGGGGAAGGCGGGTATAGGGCAAGTCGAATGAGCGATCGAGTTCCGCTTCCGTCAGTGGAGGATACGGTGGATTTACCACAACGGTCTGTGTACCTACTTTCTGTAAAATACGTGATGCCGCATATTTATTGCTTTCTTCCTCGATATGACGAAAGTTTGCAGCTTCTTTTTTTTTGTCTTTCAAACATTCTTCATGAGAGAAAAGTGTAATATCTCCTTCTTGGGGAACAACTTCCTTTTCAAGATAAACCATTTGTGGAATATTGGTAACAAGCTCTTTAAAGCTTTTTGGGGGAATATGAACTTCCGCAGACTTCAATCCTTCTGCAAGCGCTACAACCGGTTTTTCTCCCATACCGTAAATCAACAAATCGGCTCTGCTGTCAACCAGAATACTTGGACGTACTCGGTCTTGCCAATAATCATAATGCGTCAATCGTCGCATACTCGCCTCTATACCCCCTAAAATGACGGGTACATCCGGGTAAAGCTTCTTTAGGATTTGAGTATAAACAATGGAAGGATATTCAGGTCTCATATCGGGGCGGGCATCCGGAGTATAGGCATCATCACTGCGCAGACGTTTGTTGGCAGTATATTTATTAACCATACTGTCCATGCAACCGGCACTGACACCAAAAAAAAGGCGGGGACGTCCCAACTTCTTGAAGTCGCGTAAATCATCGCGCCAGTTGGGTTGGGGGACAATAGCAACGCGTAATCCTTCTGCTTCAAGGATACGTCCGATAACAGCAGCGCCGAAAGATGGATGGTCTACATATGCGTCACCACTAAACAGGATAACGTCCAATTCATTCCAACCACGCAATTCTACTTCTTTTTTGGTTGTAGGCAACCAATCTGTCAGTCGATATTCTTTCATGGCTGCAAAGATAGGCAATTAATGAGTAAATCACTAATCGCCAATCATTAAATCATGGTGAACTGTACCGTCATCTGTTCGCCGTCATAAATCTCACGGAAACCGATATGCTGTTCGGCAAGATATTCTTTCAGGTCATTGAAAGCGGTTGCATTGTCCATAATGATTTCCAGCTTCTCACCCTTTCCGGCTTGACATATAGCTTTGACGGCAGGGATGAGAGGGCTGTAATGCTTTTGTCCACACGTATTGATGGTTTTCATTTATTTTCTTCTTCTATGGTTTCTTGTTGGGAAAGCCATTGCAGATAGAGCTTGATGAGTTGTTGCAATCCGAACGCTTTCATGTTGTTATGATAGACCACGTCAATACAGAGGTCGAGCAGATCCTTGCTGTCTTCCTCTTGGGTGGCAATGAGAGAGCGGATATTCAGTTTCAGTTTGTCGAGCACAGTTTCATCTACGATACCGTTACTGTCGATGAGGTGGCGAAAAAGTCCATACTTCTCGATAGTGGCAAGGTTTTCTTCTGATATTTCTAAACTACGGGTTCCGCTGGGGTTAGTTTGTATAGTGTACATGATATTGATGTTTTAATGTTTAACGATTAATGGTCTCTGTTGGAACAAAGATAAGTTTTTTCATTACAGGTTACACTGATTTACATAGATTATTTATTGGGATTGTTATTTTTATTTGTACGTATCTGGTTAATTTGTGGTGAGGAACTGTAAAACAGATGCCATGATGGTGTTTCTGGCAGTTTCTTCTTTGATACTTTCAAAGGGAAATCCCATGATGAAAGTACGGTAGTCGCTACCGCGATAGGCTATGGCGGCAGATAGATTTCCATCGGTATAGGTCATCACGGAAAATGCCGTTTCCGTAGGCAGAATACAGTCCGGAGCTGTGACGGGATAAGCTTGTTCGTTAGGTAAGCGGAGAATGCTGAATGTATGTCCCAGACCTTGGATGGCAATGTCTTTTCCGTTTTTTTGCAAAGTATTGCCATAACGGTACTTCAAGATATTCCGGATAAATTCACGGTCGCCTTGCGAACTGTTCATGTCACTGCCCGTATAAGCGCCACTGACCAGGAGGCTGCCTCCTGATCGGCAATAAGAGGTTAATATCCGTTGCATCGGAGAGGAGAATGTTTTATAAAAGTTCCGGCGGGAAGGAATATTGATGATATCTTCTTTCTCCAGGCCGAGTATGTAGTCCACTATCGGATATCCTTCCAAAGAGATTATTCCGGTTTCTACGGCTTCGTCACTGCACGATACGAAACTATAGCCACCCGTTGCTTGTATGGCTTTACCATGAATAAAAGGGTAATCAAATGTATTTCCAATGATTTTCATTCCTTCATATTCATTGTTGCTATCGCCTAAACCCTTTCCTGCTTCTTTACGGTTGAAGTTTTGCTGAGTACCACAGAGGGAGAGGTCGTAGAGATAAGGTACACCGGGATCTTGTGTCAGGTCAAATCCTGCCAAATCAGGAGTGTTTACAATTGCCGGACCGCTGATACGGTCGAAACCGTTGACGATGAGTACACGTTCTTTTTCATGTTTCGCCTTATAGGCTGCGAGAATTTCAGAGGGAAAACTTTCTCCTCCACGGTTCACGGCGGTTACTTTAAAGGAGTAAACGATACCCGGTTCTATTTTTACACTGTGGAACGGATTACTGACACGTACTCCATTATCAAACCCTCCACGGCCAATGCGTGTATAGACAATGTATTCACGAGGTTGTGCGGTGGGCTCCAATGGATCGTTTTCGCCTTTCCAAGAGAGTTCAAGTGTATTTTTCTTTTTACCGAAATGGATGGCAAAATGGCTGACGGGGAGAGGTTGGACTATATAATCTTTACCGTGTTGGGTAGATATATATTGCAAGATGGCTTTATAGAGTGCACGTCCTACAGTGAATTTGAAGTTAGGGTCGTGTCCCAGTTGCATGTCTGCAAAATTTTGATGAGACAGTAACTCTACAATGGTAGAAGCCACGGAAGGCAGGCGTGTTTCGCTGTAGTTACGGTTCCACATACTACGACGTGTCCAGTCGATATTATAGGTAGAACGGATATCGTGTTCCAATTGGGTCATTAAGATATCGGAAAGGTCACGTGAAGCATAGCGGTCTTTTCCTGTGGTCAATTGCCCGTTGTTAAAGTCGGTGGTATAAATGCCGAGTGTACCTACTATCCGGTCGTCGGTTTTGACACCGGCATCGCTGTGTAACGCCATGCTCATTTCAAATGGAACTCCCAACCCTTGTTCAGTAGGATTGAATATAGATCCACCTGCCAGATAGTTTACCATACGCGAACGTGTGTTGATATCATCTGAAATATCATCTTTTCCTTTATATCCGGCATATACGGAATAAGGCATGCCTGCCCATTGGGCGGAATAACGTGCTCCTTCCAGATAACGGGGAAGTCCGCTGGTTTGTCCACCACGAGCGATATTCCCCATTCCCCCACCGAAGCGGACAGCATCTGCACAGACCACACCTTTTTCTTTACTTTCATTGCTCAGTACTACCATGCCGTAGTCATTTCTTCCTTTGTCGAAAGTAAACGTTCCGAGGTATACCCACGTACCACCTCCGATACGCTGGTTTACCTTAAATTCCGTCACACCACCATTGTGAAAGACGAGGTATTTGGCATCACTTACACTGTTCGGCATACTCTGATAGGATACATATACAGCATATTCTCCTGTTTTGGGTATATCGGGTACCCATTCGGCAAATGCCTTGTCTTTCTTTTTTTCGGTATTGGTAAAGCGTGCTGTACCGTCAAGAAAGGGGGTATCTCCGTCTTCGTAGATATGTTTACGCTGTGCAAAACCGGGTTTGCCTGTGGATGCCCATTGTGATTTCCGACTTTTTACTTCAAGGTAGAAAGAACCTTGTCCGCTGTCCCGGTCCAGATTTCCGTCATTGTCAACAATCACTTCCTGTTTCTGAGTGTCTCGCTCACGAGGAGTAAAGACGTTGGCACCGGCATTTTCAAGCATCGGAATCAGATAGGGGATAATGAACGACTGGGTAAACAGGTCTTCGGTTGTACAAAACAGTCGGGGACGCTGCCAGCCCCATTTATTTTTATTATTAATATAATATTTTCCATGACTTTGCCACACGGCTATGTGGCGTCCTTCCAGTCCACGAGATATTTCGTATGGACGGGAAATACGAGTTACCCACGGAGTACCTTTATAATTTAAGTCTGTGAAAAGACGCTCTTTGTCTTTCTTGCCTTTTCTGTATATATTGGGTATAAGCTCCTCAATGGTTTTTCCTCCGGTGAACACTGCGATATTAAAGTAGTTCACAGGGCCGGGAAGCAATAATCTGATATTATGATAGAGGTTATCGACGCTTTCCGGGCGATGAGGCTGATAGCTTAATTGTTCACTTGCATAAATATATATCTTTTTTTTCTGAAAGTCTATACGGAAACTATCCAAACGGCAAGTTCCTGTATTGACTGTGGAAACGGTATGTTTTTTGAAGAAAGTTTGTAACCGTTCTTCCACATTCTGCTCTATTTCCTGGGATATCGCTTTTTCTGAAAAAAAGGAGAATAATATTACAATAAGATATATACATTTTTTCATAATTCAAAGTTCTCATGATGACCGGACAAAAATAGCTAAAAAAAGAGTGGGAAGTTATGCGCTTCCCACTCTTCTTATTTCTATTTAGTAAACTTTACAACGGAATATATTCTACGAAAGCTTCCATTGCCTCGTAAGATGCCAGACCAAGGCTGTCATATAATGCAGCTGTACCGCGGTTACGGTCTTCACTACGTTGCCAGAACAAACGTTCGTCATTGCCCAGGAACGGAGCACTTTCCATCTGTGACTGATGTTTCAGGATGGAGTTACGTTTAGCACGCAATTCTTCAGGACTGATAGGCACAGCCATTTCGATGTTCTCGATTTCCCATTCTGCCCATGCGCCACGATACATCCAAATACGGCAATCTTTCAGCCATTTTGCACCTTCTTCTTTTTCAAGGTCGACAGCTGCAAATACGGCATCTGTACAAACACGGTGTGTGCCGTGCGGGTCGGCAAGGTCACCGGCTACAAAGATTTGGTGGGGTTTCACTTCGCGCAACAGGTTGCGTACAATTTCTACATCGGCTTCGCTAATAGGATTTTTCTGAATTTTGCCTGTTTCGTAAAACGGCAGGTCAAGGAAATGTACATGATCCAACGGAATATTGTTGTACGTACAAGCAGTTCGTGCTTCACCACGGCGGATCAATCCTTTAATAGTAAGGATATCGCGGCTATCCATATCTCCGTCTTTCTTTTCCTTGAGATACTTGCGGATTTCTGTGTATTTATCGTTGATAACCTGGTCTTCGCTGTTATTGAAGATTTGGTTAAAACCATTAATGAAGTGTAGGAAACGGATTACTTCTTCATCACCTACAGCAATGTTACCGGAAGTCTCATAGGCTACATGTACATCATGTTTCTGTTCTACCAGACGACGGATAGTACCACCCATGGAAATTACATCGTCATCAGGATGTGGGGAGAATACAATGACACGTTTCGGATACGGTTTCGCACGTTCGGGACGATAAGTATCGTCAGCGTTCGGTTTACCACCCGGCCAACCTGTGATGGTATGTTGCAAATCATTGAAAATCTTGATATTCACATTATAAGCAGAACCGAAAAGTGCCAACAGTTCACTCAAACCATTTTCGTTATAGTCTTTGTTGGTCAACTTCAAGATCGGTTTACCCGTCAATTGGCACAGCCAAACAATAGCACTACGTATCAATTTGTCGTTCCACTCACAAGAAGTTACCAGCCAGGGACGTTGAATTCGCGTCAGGTTGGCAGATGCCGATAAGTCGATGGCGATATGTGCATTGTTGTGAGTTTGCAGATAAGATGCAGGAATAGTATTTGTTACAGGACCCTCCACGCACTCTTTTACCATTTTGGCTTTTTCTTCGCCCCATGCCAACAAGTATACTTTTTTTGCAGAAAGGATAGTAGCCACACCCATTGTGATGGAACTGATAGGGGTATTGTCAATGTTACCGAAAATTTTGGATGCTTCGTTACGCGAATCGTTATCTAGCAAGATCAGGTGAGTAGTAGAATTCAGACGGGAACCCGGTTCGTTGAAGCCGATATTACCTACACGTCCAATACCCAACAAGGCAATGTCCAGGCCACCGAAGCTTTCGATACGTTGCTCGTACAGACGGCAATATTCGAAAATAGCATCTTTGGCAATGGTACCGTTCGGACTGAATACATTCTGCATGTCGATATCCACATGATCGAGCAGCATTTCTTTCAATGCATTCAGATTACTGTTGACAGCGTTGGGAGCCAAAGGATAATATTCATAAAGGTTGAATACAACCACATTACGGAAACTTAAACCTTCTTCCTGATGCATGCGTACCAATGCTGCATATACATTGCGTGGAGAATTACCGCCTGCTAATGCCAGTACGCAGAAACGTCCGGCTTTTTGTTTGTCTCGAATTAGTTGTGCAATGTCGAGAGCAATTTGGTTGGCACCTTCTTCAGGGGTTTCATAGATATCTGTCGGAATTTTTTCGAGCCGTGTCAGTACAGACCGCTCAAAAGCGTTCTCAGGTCTATAATACCTGGGGGATACTCTGTTGAGAGTAATTTGAGAACTAAGATTGGTTTTCATACGTTTTATTGGTATTAATAAATGATTAAAGCGTTCGCTCATTAAAACTTAACAAAAATACGTAAAACAAAGTTCACTTGTATAATGTTGAAGTATATTTTATGATAAAGTATTGGTTTCCGGTACTAAATTTCCCATTGCCCATACTGCTCTTACGTTCAGATCTTCGTCCATTACGATGATATCGGCATCTTTACCTTTTTGCAAAGAACCTTTACGGTCGAATACTCCCATGATACGTGCCGGAGTTTCTGAAACCATACGTGCTGCATCTGCCAATGGAATGTCAGCTTTTTGTACCATAGTGCGTATCAGACGATCCATGGTTGCAACACTACCTGCCAGTGCGGAGTGGTCGGCAAGTTTACATACTCCATCTTCAATGATGACACGTGGGTCAAAAGCTTCTTTACTGTCGCTTGCGGCGCAAGCTAAAGCATCAGTGATAGCACACATACGTTCTACACCTTTTATTTTATATACCAGTCTCAGGATGGTGGGTGGTACATGGATACCATCGGCAACGACTTCTACCGTCATATCGTCCATCAAATAGATACTTTCTACTGTTCCTTCATATTTATACTCACGGCGTTTGTGGAAACCGGGCATAGCGTTGTAGAAGTGAGTGGCGTGAGTATATCCGGCTTCGTATGCCGTACGGATATCCTCAAATTCTGCTTGTGTATGTGCGACAGATGCCAGAATACCTTTGGCTGTGATGTATTTACCGAATTGCATAGCTCCCGGTAGTTCGGGGGCTGCATCCCATCGCTTGATACAATGCAGGTTCTCTACAATAGGGATGTATTCGTTCGGGTCAGGATTCTTGATATTTTCGGGAAGTTGTCCGCCTGCCATAGCCATGTTCAGATAGTGGCCTTCCAAGTGGAGACCGAGTATCGGACTGTCTTTTTCTGCCATCAGTCGAGTACAAGTTTCTGCAGCTTGTTCAATCATGGGTACGGTAGATGAAGACAGTGTGGGGAAGATACTGGTTGTTCCATATTTCATGTGGGTCTTGACGGCTCCACGGAAAGCATCTTCGGTACATTCCATAAAATCGCGTCCTCCACCGCCGTGTACATGTATTTCTACACCACCGGGGAGTACATACATACCTTTTACATCAATCAGTTGTGCACCGATAACGGCGAGATCACAATTGGTTACTTCCAAAATTTTTCCGTCTCTTATAAGTACAGAACCATCTTTGAGCCAACCTTGAGGGGTCAGAATACGAGCGTTGATAAGTTGAGTCAACATAGGATTTAGGGGTTAGAGTTATAAAATTAATCATACTGTCATTTCGACATCGTTTCGAAGGACAAAAATAGTCACTTTTTAGGTAATATGCACTCCTCTCTTTTAGGTATTTTTATTAAATACTCTAAAAATGAACGTTCGATGTTTAAAGAGTCTTGGTTTGGGGATTTATTCTACGTAGAAAGTGGTGGAAATGGAATTCCCTTCACTATCCACCGCAGTGAGGGAATGTTGTCCGGGAACAGGTTGTAGGGATATTTTGTGAAAATCTTGTGTCAGAGTGAGATAGGTTTCGTCGAGATGCCAAAAGATGGTGGTGTTGGGGTTACTATGAGCTAGTTCTGCAGTGAAAATTCCCTTACTGCCATCCAATAACTTGGGTAAAATGATACGGGCATTCATGGGTGGATAGATAAATTGCATGATTTGTAGAGCATCTTCTCCACAATCGGATTTGAAAGGAGGTAGGGGAGTATATTCAGGGTGATGTTGTTTGTAGTACCATTCCCATACAGGAGGTAGGATGAACCATGATTTCTGAATGATAGGTTCGGTATTGGCACAATTTTCATAGACACGATGAGTACCGTTTGCCGACAGAGTGATGAGATGGTGATAGGGGCATACTTCTGTTTTTAATCCTGAGGGGAGTATCAATATAGTATCGGTTTTTTCACAGAATCGACTCTTCAGATGTCCGGATTGACGGCATATTTCCGATTCAACGAAGATACCCGAAGGACGTTCAAACCATTTAGGCGAGGAAGGTAACAGATTGAATGTATCAAACAGTACCGGTCCTGCCGTGCGTGCACCGACTAGTCCAGGTTTTCCTTCTCCGGTAGCATTGCCTACCCATACCCCTATGGCATAACGGGGAGTTACACCTACTGCCCAAGCGTCACGGAAACCGTAACTCGTACCGGTTTTCCAGGCAACGGGATGCATGGAAGGAATGGATTTCCAGTCTATTTCTTCAGGCCGGTTGACTTCTATCAAAGCATCAAAGGTTTGCCATACAGCACCTGGTTGAAACAAGTCTGTTGTTTGTGTCGTCTCATCGGAGAGTAGTATGTCACAGGTACTTTGTGGAAGTTTCAGTAGGCTACGTCCCATATTGGCGTATGCGTTTGTAATATCCCACAGAGTGGCTTCCGCACCTCCTAAGATGAGAGATAGGCCGTAGTGAGAAGCTGGTCGGTTCAATGTCTTCAAACCAATTTGTTTGAGGAAACTGTAGAATTTGGGGACACCATATTTTTGTAACATGGTTACGGCAGGGATATTTAGGGAACGTGCCAATGCTTTTGATGCGGGGACAGCTCCTTCAAATTGCAGGCTGAAATTCTGGGGAGTGAAACCATTGATGTTAATGGGAATATCCGGCAATAACATTTGCGGCAATAGACTGCCTTCCTGCAACATGGCATAATAGAGGAATGGCTTCAAGATACTTCCTGTACTTCTAGGAGCTTGAATAACGTCTACTTGATTGCCTGTTTGTTTCTGTTCAAAATGGACATTTCCACAATAAGCTATTACCTGATTAGTTTCAATATCGATTACCAGAATTGCCAGATTTCGTATATCGCTCTTGCTGAATTCATTACTCCAACGTTCGGCCAGGCTTTCTATTTGGATTTGGAGACTCTTGTTAATGGCCGATAATGAATATTGCCCGTTTCGTTCCTGATAAAAACGGCTGACCAGATGTGGCGCAATATGAGGTAGTGGATGAGGTTGGACGGGAAGTGGCTCACTTATAGCCAATTCATAAGTGGAGGTATTGATTGTTCCTTTTTCATGCAACTGTTTTAAAAGCCGGTTTCGTTTATCAAGTAGCGCTTTACGTCCTTTTGAAAGATGTATCATGGAAGGAGCATTCGGTAGAACAGCCAGCATTGCGGATTCTGCCCACGATAGTTCTTCTGCCGGATGTCCGAAATAACGCCATGCTGCTGCGTCTAGTCCTACGACATTTCCGCCGAATGGGGCATGTGATATATACATGGATAAAATTTCTTCTTTAGACGCACGAAATTCAAGCCGGGTAGCTAAAATCATTTCAATGAACTTTTCTCCGAAAGTTCTGGGCTTATTTCTTGCCAGGCGAATGGTTTGCATGGTAAGGGTACTACCTCCACTTATGATATGTTTGTTTTTCAGATTTTGGTAAATAGCTCTACCGGTGGATAACGGATTAATTCCCCAATGGTGGTAGAAATGTTTGTCTTCAAAAGTGACCAGGCATTGCCTGATTTTCTCTGGAGTAGTGGTACGGGGAGGAAAACGCCATTGTCCGTCGGATGCAATACGTGCTCCCAGAAGTTCGCCATTCCGGTCGGCAACGACGGTAGAGTAAGATACGTGGAATAACTGTTTAGGGAGACAAAAAATGTAAGCCATTACCAGAAAAGTAAGGAGGATGAGTACTGCTTTTCCGGTAATAGGCAGCTGATTGATATATTTCTTTATTTTATATAGAAATCTTTGCATTATTGACTCACAGTTGTTCTTCCTGCCTTTGTTCGCGCTTGTGCGGATGAATCATACATGGCTTCGCACTGGATAGCCGGCAGTACAAAATTTCCTGCATACGTAGCTTGTATTCTGATGATGAATTTCTTTGACTCACCACGTTGCAGGTCGAAATAAGTCAGTACACGGTCGTCCCGAATATCCTGAAATGTATAGTTCTGGGTGGAAATAACTTCTGGAACCATAATTCTGTCATTGTAAATCTCCCATCCGGATGGTATGATATGTGTCAATGCCAGATTACTGTAATCGGTAGTACCACTGGTATTACTTACTACAATCATTGCCATAAAATCTGTTCCTTGCTTAATGTTTTCAACAGAAATCGGGGAACCGTTCAAATCTGTATATTTTACTTCAATCCGAAGATTGTTACTCATCGTGGGCAGTGTATCATTCAGTAACTGCATACGTGTAATAATATTCAATTCTAATATACCTTTACCCTCATTTTTTAGAATAACATTACCTTTTAGGGGCGTAGTGGATAGGGTTTCTTCAAATACAGCTTTAGCTGATTTTACAGCCGGTTGTTGTTTCCCATTCCAGTTCCATGTAAAATTCAGAGTACCGGAAAGCTTCTCTGCCAGACGTCCCATAGCCATTAAAGCAAAAGCTGTGGACTGGGTACTGAACCAGTCTTCCCGAGATAAATTCTGTGAAATCTTTTTCGCTTGCTGCAAAGCTGCTTGCTCGCGATTCATCAGTATCAAGGTTTCCAAAATCATTGCTTCATCACGGTTGGATGAACCATAAATGAAATTATTTGAAGAATACGGTTTTACGGTAGTTTCAATGTTATAAATCAGTTCCCCGGCAGGTCTCATTTTACCTGTCAATGCATAGGTTGCGGCAAGTCTCCATTTGGCTTGCATGGATAAGCCCGGTTGCTCCTTCATCCGATTCATTGTTCCATATTCAGGCGTACCCGCCAATGCCAAGGTATAGAGCCTGAATGTTTGTTGTAAATCAGATTGCCACTGTATCCATTCACTTTCTTGCTGAGGCATTCGCCAGTTCTGTGCAGCGGCACGCTGGAAACGTTTCCATTTATTCAATACATTCTGGTTGACGGCATATCCTTTTTCTTGAGCAAGGACAAGGAACATTCCGGCATAGGATGTGATCCATTCATTGGCAACAGCATCACCGGGCCAGTATACAAATCCGCCATTAGGAAGTTGACGGCCATAAAGCCGGCGTATTCCTTCCTGTACGTTTACTTTTATCTTTTCAGCTTCTTTGTTGTCTACAATTTTGAGCTGATTGATAAACAATAGTGGTAGTGCTTTGGAAGTCAACTGTTCTGAACAATTATGCTGATAATTATAGAGAAAATCGAAACGTCGGGTGATATCTACTGAAGGTATGCGGGATACTTCAAGTTGCACACTGCTATTCCCAGGAGTGGTACCTTGCAGGTTATAAGATAGAGTTGCGCTTTGTCCTGCTTCCACCCACTGGTTGTTACGAAGTGTTACAGTAGGGTTAGGGTTACGGACTTCTATTTCAATGATCTCTCTAACTTGTTGTCCTCCACCGGAGGCAGTTAAATGAACTGTTGCTTTTCCGGTTTTATTACTGGTTTTTATCTTGAAGGATATCAGTTTATCGCCCGGTTGGTTGAAAGTGACGGACTGTCTGGCGTTACCAACTACTTGTATGCCACCTCCGGAAACTTGGATGGAAACGGTTGCATTCTTCACTTCTTTTTCCATAGCGAAGATATTTACCGGTACGGTAATTTCTTCTTGGGTACTTAGAACGCGAGGTAAGGTAGATAATAACATCAGAGGAGTACGTACAAATGAATTCTTTTCTGTTTTGCCGTATGCTCCGTCTTGACCGGCGACAACCATGGTACGTACGGAACCTACATACATGGGTAACTTCAGCGTGTGTGTCTGCTGCTTTCCTTTACCTATATAGAAAGGACCTATAAATTTAACTACTGGTTTAAAACGGTTCGCTTTAGCGTCGGCAGGTTTCAGCATCTCGTCGCCTCCTGTACTGAATAAGGAAGTATAACGACCGGCAGAAGCTCCCAAAACATCATCATACATGTCCCAGGTACGGATACCCAATGCTTCGCGGGCATAGAATTCATTCCATGGGTCAGGGGTTTTGTAGTTGGTGAGGTCCAATAGACCATCGTCCACAATAGCCAATGTATAAGTCATGGGCTTACCGTTTTTTTCACTGATGGTGACATTGAAGTTTGTTTCCGGCCGTAATACTTCTGGTAGTTGGATTTGCGGTTGCAATACTGTTTGTTTATTGGTAACCATTACCGGCATGACACCGTACATGCGAATTGGTAAGTCATTTATAGTCTGTACGTGTGGTTGTAGTAAGCTGATATGCAGATATACGTTCGGAGTCATATCAGGGGTAACTTTAAACGAATATTTGGTATCGCCCTGAGTTCCGACTTCAATCCATTCACGTTTTAGTATGGTAGAACCATTTTCAAGAGAAACAAGTGCCCGTCCTCCCGCGGCAGCGGGGATAATGGCTGTGGCTGTTTCTCCAATCTCATAAGAGTCTTTGTCCAGTGAGAAAGTAAGCATTTTGATTCCGCTTGGATCCGTCTTGTTGGAACGTCCTCTCCATTCGGGCCAATCGATATATACAGTACCCCCCGTGGCATGACCACTCTCTTTATCTTTTACATATACCAGATAACGTCCCCAATCCGGATAGTTGATACGTAATCTGAAATTAGCTTTTCCACCGACAGTTCGTAAATTACCACTGGCAATTGGAGTGATTGAACTGCTGTTTATATAAGTACCGAATGATTCTTCACGGTTTTCCCACCACCAACTCCAATCTATACGATAGACCTTGTATTCCAGATTGGAACGATTGATTGGTTGACCTTTATCATTAACGGTAACGATGTCAAACCGGTGATCTTTATCTGTTTCGATGTATCGTCCTTCCGGTTCATTCAAATTGATTCCGACATACGATGATAGTGGAGAGTAGGGTACAGTTTGTATATAGATACTGGCATCCCCTCCCGGTTCGAACACACGAGTGGTAAGTGTAGCGTTAAGCATACCTGGCGCATTGGCGGCATTTGGAAGCTTCCACATAAAAGTCGTTTTTCCTTCATCGTCCAGGATGCCGTTGAATACATCTGTTTTTACGGTGGTAAATTCTGTATTCGGATCATTAAAGGTATATTTACTATACTTCTTAAATTGTGTGTTAACTTTCGATAGGGACATTTCTACCTTTGCCTTGAGATGCGAAGCGTTAGCTCCTGTCAGCCAGGCAGAAGAAAGTGTCACAGGTATTTCCTTTGCTGAGGCCTGAATAATATTTTGTGGTAATTTCAGGTTAATTTTCAATCGGTTAGGTTTTACAGTCTCTATACGCAGACTTTTGTGGAAAGTGGTTCCGCCAACTTTTACATATGCATTCCAAAGACCTGTCGGATCTTCCGGTTGTGTTGGCACATCGAACGTATAAAATCCATTCGTACTTTGTGTGGAAATCATTTTGGTATAGAACTGCCCTTTGGGATTGTAGATTTCCAAAGCTACAGGATGTTTGTCCGGTATTCTCTTTTCTCTATCTTCCAGGATAAAGGAGACATGTAATGTATCCCCTGGTCTCCAAACGCCTCTCTCACCATAAATAAACCCTTTTAAGCCTTTTTGAATTTCCTTGCCGCCTACATCGAAACGACTGACGGACTGTTCTTCACCATCGGCAACTCTGACATATGCTTTCTGCTTTTCCGATTCGGCAACTACGATAAACGGAATACCTTTAGAAGTTATTTCCGCAAATCCTTCATAATTTGTTTTTCCCGTTCCAATGGGTTGCAACTGAAAGTTGTAAACGGTTATTTTAGCTTCTTCTATGGGATTGGTATCCAAAATATTGTTTACTGTAATCCATAGTTTGTTTAACGAGTTTCGTTTGACGATCATTCCTATATTGGAGGCAAATACGTTACAGGAAACTGCTCGGTCGGAATTCATATAATAGGATGGATGGCATGGATTATTGCGTTTTCTCCAGTCATACTGGCTCCAGTCCATTTGTACTCCACCATTATAATAGAAATAACTTTGTGGAATATCCCAGGAAGCTTCTTCTTCTTCCGAAATGATGTTCCCACTGACTTTGGTCAAACCATTTGAAGTTGCATTATCCGCAAATTTCATATTCTGATCGTTCGTGTTTCCGCAAGGATAAGCGGAATATTCTTGCCGAAAGGTAAGGATAATACGATAAATAGCACCTGGTTCCTGATTAATCAGTCCCGCAAGGTCTATGGAATAATTTTCCCAATGATGAATGTCTTTGGTTTTGTCTTTGGCCAACCATAGTGTTTTTTTATAGACTAATCTACCGGCTCGTCTCAGTTCATTGGCAGATGCCAGCGTATTAGTCTGCATAAACATCAGTATATTATTTTCAAAGATACGGATGACACTTAAATCTACTGCATACAGGTTGACTGCCTGAAATGGGATGATAAGATTTTGAGAATTAGGTAAGATAGCAGAAGAAGTCAACATTTTAACTTCCGGTTTCAGATTGATTTCACTGAATGAAATGGTATGCGGAACACCTAATGTTTGGTCTTTGCTGTCTTTTATACCTTCATGTATATTCAGAGTGATTTTATTCAGTTGATTGGCTTCAAAATAAACATATACCTTATTGTCTTTTACCTGAATGGCGGAATTTGTGACTTCTGGTATTTCAATTAATCCCTTCAGATCTTGTGTAGTGGAGATGGGCGAAGAAAATACCACTTCAATTCCATTCTCCGGCTGTTCAATGCGTTTGGCAGATAGAAAGCGGAAACTATTCCGAGCCGGGATCAGTATATTTACATTCTGTTTCCAATTGATACCGATGGAACTTCCATCTGCTGCTATTGCCAACTGATAATCTTCATTTATTCGGGGAATATCATTAATTTCGAACAGGTATTGTGTCGAGTTGTCAGTTGCGGTAACAGTAAAAGGGAATTTATCTCCTTTACTGTTAGTAACAGATAAGATTTTCTCTACGTTTTCTTTCTTTAC
Organism: Bacteroides sp. OM08-11; assembly: GCF_003438665.1. NCBI lineage: Bacteria > Pseudomonadati > Bacteroidota > Bacteroidia > Bacteroidales > Bacteroidaceae > Bacteroides > Bacteroides sp. OM08-11. Next base: position 42,901 of record NZ_QSTJ01000010.1, on the reverse strand, counting down.
AATGTCGCTGAAACGTATTTCTCCTTTTATGTCTACTTTGTTGGGCTTGGCATCTGTTTGTGAAAGTGCTTCTGTTTGTAAGGTAAAGTTACTTGCTTGTACCCGAAACGAGAACTTGAACTCTTTTAGTCGACTGTCCACTTCCACGAAATCTCCTAATTGGAAAGTCCCTTCATAAAGTTCTCCCGGTTCCAGAGATCCTTCTTCGGGAAGAAACTCAATGGTGTTGTTACTGACCCAGTAAGCTTTACCTTTCAAAGAAGGAGAAAAACTAAATGGATTCTTCTTCAATTCATTGTTTAAATCTACCATGGGCTGGTCGTGACTCAGCTCTATACGTATATTCGAGTTTTGTGAGATAACACCTCCGGTATATGCACTTACATAAGGAGCATATTCGACCGAAGGAATAATATCTTTTCTACTGCTTGAACAGGAAGACAAAACATAGAGTGTCAGTAAAAAAAAGAATAGCTTGACAGCTATACGGTGTTTAGTTTCAGCTTGTCCCATAGTAAAATAGATTTTTTATGATTTGAAAAGGGTAAAGACATCCGCATCTTTCCATATAGGAAATTTCTTCCTGAATTCTGTCAATACAGAAAGTTCGAGGATAGTAGTAGAAATTCCTTCTTCATTGTCCGGTACGTGGGCAAGGAGTTCACCTTTAGGAGAATAGATTACACTGCCTCCACTATGTTGAAAATGGTTATTGTCCATACCGATACGGTTAACGCCACAAACATAGCTCATATTTTCTATTGCACGCGCCTGTAACAGGATATCCCAGGCTTTTCGTCGGGAAACAGGCCAGTTGGCGACATAAATCAGAAGATCATATTCATTATTTACATTACGGCTCCAAACAGGAAAACGTAAATCGTAACATACGAGCAAAAGTATATTCCACCCTCGGTAAGGAATAATAAGACGTCGGTTACCGGCTGTGAAATGTTCAGTTTCACTGCCCATGCGAAACAGATGCCGTTTATCGTAAAAATGAGCGTCACCTTCGGGAGTAAGGAAAAAGGCACGGTTATAATAGGAAGAAGATATATCGGGTACAGAACTCTCTTCGCAAGCAATATAACTTCCGGTTATTGCAAGTTGGTAATCTGTTGCCCATTGACGCAAAGTAGTGATTGTTTCACCTGTAATAGGTTCTGCCAAATGACAGGTATTCATACTGAAACCTGTAGAAAAGGTTTCCGGTAAAACAACAATCTCCGTCTTTCCGCGAAGTCTTTTTAGTTTTTCGTGGAGATGACGGAGGTTGTCCTGTTTATTTTCCCAAACAATATCCGTTTGCAGAATACTGATGCGTAGTTGGTTCATTGTAATAAGCAGTTGCTACCGACTACTTTTTTAAAAAGTTCCGATAGAAAAATTTTCAGGGTTTTTTCCATGAAAGTTTTTAAAATAAAGTTTTATTTCATGTATATCCTTTTCAAAATCTCCTGTGGGGATCATCGCTTTGGTAGAAGTAATGGTTTTAGTTGGATAATCGATACCGATTAACATGATGGGTACTTTCGCTTTCAAGGCGATGAAATAAAAACCTTTCTTCCAGTTCGGATTAGCTTTACGAGTTCCTTCCGGAGTGATGGCAAGATGAAATTGTTTACTTTGGGTAAATCTTGCAGCCATCTGATCTACTAAAGAAGTCTTACGAGCCCTGTCTACCGGTATTCCTCCCACTGCTTTGAAAATTAATCCCAAAGGAAAGAAAAACCATTCCTTTTTCATCATAAAACTGGTTTTTCGTCCAATGGCTCCATAAAAGAGTTTACCGATAAATAAATCCCAATTAGAAGTGTGGGGTGCCGCACAGATAACACACTTATCATAATTTGGCACCGTTATATTGGTTTTCCATCCTAACAGGCGATAATAAATAAAGCTATATAGTTTTTTTTTCATTCTTATTTCAATTTGCTCAAAGCATCAATAATTTCTTCCACTTTTGCATTGAAATCAGAACGGAATTTTTTGTAGTAACCTTTTACATTTCCTGGTTCAGTATGGCTGATACGACTCACAAATTCATCCTGTGTTTTTAAAATTTCGCCCATCAGCTCGTCAGCTTTATTTTTGTCGATCCCAGGTACATACTTACTATATACAAGACACTCTGTGAATAATTCGCCTGCAATATAATTGACATTCTTCTTCAATACTTTTCTACTTGCCATAATCTTTACTTTTTAAGTGAATAAATTGAATTATTTTTCGGTAAAGATAGTGTTTTTCTATTTGAATATAGAGTAAAAATAAGATTTTATGTGTTTTTAATGAGGATAGGGCTCATCTTACCTAAAAGGTTGACTCGTAAAGTAAAAGGCGGATTTTACAAATAGATTACTCTTTTTATAGGTAAGATCCTGTAAGAAGTATTTGAGAAGGATGATTTTGAAATGTCTAAAAAACTCTACCTTTGTTGCACATTTGAAATTCACTTCGAGTCAATTTAAATCAGGAAAGGATCGTTTGTGGAATTATTCTACAGTTTGTGGAGGAATTCTACATGAAGAGTGTGGAATTAAATGTAGAATTATTTATTTACATATAACAATTTGACGCTGACAGCTAATGAGTTGAAAGAAAAAAAAGATATTTTGGACGACATTTTGGCACCTGATTTGTTTTATAGAAAAAAACAGGGTTAAATTTAATAAACAAACAAGCATGAGACTATTTTTTACTAAGAAAGAATTAGAATTAAAAAGAAAAAGGGTGATTATCATGATTGCCTGTATGGCTGTATTACTTGCGGGATATATTATTCTGACATGGCCTAAGAAAGTTCAGCCCGAAGTTCCCACTGTAATAGTGGAGTCTACCGAAACGGGAGATGTTGAAATATATGGTGAATACGTGGGGCGTATTCGTGCGCAACAATTTGTAGAAGTACGTGCACGGGTAGAAGGTTATTTGGAAAGTATGCTTTTTGCAGAGGGTAAGTATGTGACGAAAAATCAGGTATTGTTTGTTATCAATCAGGATCAATATCGCGCGAAAGCCGACAAAGCCCGTGCACAGTTGAAAAAAGATGAAGCGCAAGCCTTGAAAGCTAAGCGTGACTTGGAACGTATTCGTCCTTTGTATGCACAGAATGCCGCTAGTCAACTTGATTTGGATAATGCGCAGGCAGCATATGAAACAGCTGAGGCTTCTGTCGCTATGAGTCAAGCTGACTTGGATCAGGCTGAATTAGAGTTGGGTTATACTCTGGTACGTTCTCCTTTATCGGGGAATATCAGTGAGAGAAATGTTGACTTGGGAACACTGGTAGGTCCCGGAGCCAAATCTTTATTGGCTACTGTAGTGAAAAGTGATACTGTCTTGGTAGATTTCAGTATGACAGCACTAGACTATTTGAAAAGTAAGGAACGTAATATCGAGATTGGGCGTCAAGACACTACGCGTTCCTGGCAACCGAATATTACAATTACTTTAGCAGACAATACTGTCTATCCGTATAAAGGTTATGTAGATTTTGCAGAACCGCAGGTTGACCCGCAAACAGGTACTTTCTCCGTACGAGCCGAGATGCCTAATCCGAACAGTGTACTGTTGCCGGGACAGTTTACCAAAGTCAAGTTACTACTTGATGTACGTGAAGATGCAATTTCCGTACCTCAGAAAGCGGTTACCATAGAAAAGGGAGGTGCTTATATCTTTGTAATGCGCCGTGACTCTATTGTGGAGAAACGTTTTATTGAATTGGGACCTGAATTTGGTAATAACTGGGTAGTGGAACGTGGTCTGGCAGCCGGAGAACAAGTGGTAACGGAGGGTTTCCATAAACTCACTCCAGGTATGAAAGTACGTGCTCAAGCGGCTATTCCTGATGAAGAGGAAAAACAGCAAGAGGACTCTCTGAATAAGAAAGTTGCTCCTGAGAATAAGGCAAAAGATAACCAAATCTCAAAGTAATGACTGTATGAAAGTAAGTTTTTTTATAGATCGTCCGGTATTTTCAGCGGTGATATCGATTGTGATTGTTATCATTGGTATCATTGGGCTGACAATGTTGCCGGTAGACCAATATCCACAAATAACGCCACCTGTCGTAAAGATTAGCGCCTCCTATCCGGGAGCTAGCGCATTAACGGTTTCACAAGCAGTGGCAACTCCTATCGAACAAGAAATAAATGGTACTCCGGGTATGCTTTACATGGAGTCTAATAGTTCCAATTCCGGTGGTTTCTCGGCAACGGTAACCTTTGATGTTTCTGCTGATCCCGATTTGGCCGCCGTGGAAATTCAGAATCGCGTGAAGTTGGCGGAAAACCGTTTACCTGCTGAAGTCATTCAGAATGGCATTTCTGTAGAGAAACAGGCACCCAGCCAGTTGATGACTATCTGTTTGACTTCAAATGATCCGAAGTTTGATGAAATTTATTTGAGTAACTTTGCAACCATTAATGTGCTTGATTTGCTCCGTCGTATTCCTGGTGTGGGACGTGTTTCTAATATAGGTAGCCGTTACTATGCTATGCAGATTTGGGCGATGCCTGATAAACTCGCTAATTTCGGATTGACTGTACAGGACTTACAGAATGCTCTGAAAGATCAAAATCGTGAGTCAGCTGCAGGCGTATTGGGGCAACAACCGGTGAAAGGATTGGATATCACTATTCCAATTACGACACAAGGTCGTTTAAGTTCGGCAAAGCAATTTGAAGATATTGTCGTGCGTGCCAACTCCAATGGCTCTATCATCCGTTTGCGCGATGTAGCTCGCGTATCACTCGAGGCTTCTTCGTATAGTACAGAAAGTGGTATTAATGGAGAAAATGCAGCTGTTCTTGGTATCTATATGCTTCCTGGTGCCAACGCTATGGAAGTAGCGAAAAATGTGAAGGAGGCTATGGAAGAAATCAGTGCCAACTTCCCAGAGGGAATGAGTTATGAGATCCCGTTTGATATGACTACTTATATTTCAGAGTCCATTCATGAAGTATATAAAACATTATTCGAAGCATTAATTCTTGTTGTATTAGTAGTATTTCTTTCCCTGCAAAGTTGGCGTGCTACGCTAATTCCGATTGTAGCGGTACCTATATCCCTGATTGGTACCTTTGGTTTCATGCTCATTTTCGGTTTTTCATTGAACATACTGACTTTGCTGGGATTAATTCTTGCCATCGGTATTGTGGTGGATGATGCCATTGTCGTAGTAGAGAACGTGGAACACCTGATGGAAACGGAAAAACTTTCTCCTTATGAGGCAACCAAGAAAGCGATGAACGGATTGGCAGGTGCATTGATTGCTACGTCATTGGTACTTTGTGCCGTATTCGTTCCTGTAAGCTTCCTGAGCGGTATAACCGGACAATTATATCGTCAATTTACTATTACTATTGCGGTTTCCGTATTGTTATCTACTGTAGTAGCTCTAACTCTCAGTCCTGTAATGTGTTCACTTATTCTGAAGCCGGATAGTGGCAAAAAGAAAAACATTGTTTTTCGTAAAATAAACCAATGGTTGAATATTGGTAATCATAAATATATCGGTGTTATCAGCCGTGTCATCAAACATCCCAAGCGTTTGACTACCGCTTTCGGTATGGTATTGATCACTATATTTATCATTCATCGGTTGGTACCTACCAGTTTCCTTCCGATAGAAGATCAGGGGTATTTCAAGGTAGAATTGGAACTGCCTGAAGGTGCTACTTTGGAACGTACTCGTGTTGTTACTGATCGTGCAGTGAAGTATTTAGAACAAAATCCATACGTAGCTTATGTACAGAACGTAACGGGAAGTAGCCCACGTGTAGGTAGCAATCAGGCTCGTAGTGAGTTGACGGTGATTTTGAAACCATGGGAGGATCGTAAAGATACCAGCATTGATAAAATTATGTCAAATGTAGAAAAGGATTTGAAGGAATATCCTGAATGTAGGGTCTATCTGTCCACTCCACCCGTAATTCCGGGTTTGGGAACCTCCGGTGGGTTTGAAATGCAGCTTGAAGCTCGTGGAGACGCTACTTTTGATAACCTGGTACAGGCTGCCGATACGTTACTGTACTATGCTCAGAAACATAAACAGCTGACCGGACTTTCATCTTCTTTACAGTCAGAAATACCACAACTTTATTTTGATGTGGATCGTGATAAGGTTAAAATGTTGGGAGTACCTTTGGCGGATGTATTCTCTACTATGAAGGCTTATACCGGTTCTGTATATGTAAATGATTTCAATATGTTCAACCGTATATATAAAGTATATATTCAGGCTGAGGCACCTTATCGCGAGCATAAAGAAAACATCAATTTGTTTTTTGTAAAAGCGGCCAATGGCGCAATGGTTCCTTTAACTTCGTTGGGAAATGCTTCTTATACCACAGGTCCGGGTAGTATCAAACGTTTCAATATGTTTACTACTGCTGTAATTCGTGGTTCTGCGGCACAAGGTTATAGTTCAGGTCAGGCAATGGAAATTATGGAACAGATTGCCCGCGAACATTTACCGGATAATATCGGAGTAGAATGGAGTGGACTTTCTTATCAGGAAAAACAGGCAGGTGGTCAGACCGGATTGGTCTTGACATTGGTGTTCCTCTTTGTCTTTCTCTTTCTGGCTGCACAGTATGAAAGTTGGACCGTACCAATTGCTGTATTGTTGTCTTTACCGATAGCTGCTTTGGGAGCTTATTTAGGCGTTGCTGTCTGTGGATTGGAAAATGATATTTATTTCCAGATAGGTTTGGTAATGTTGGTGGGACTTGCTGCCAAGAATGCTATCCTTATTGTGGAATTTGCTAAGGTGCAGGTTGATAAAGGGGGAGATTTGGTACAGTCGGCCATTCATGCGGCGCAACTTCGTTTTCGTCCGATCTTGATGACATCTCTTGCATTTGTATTAGGTATGCTCCCTATGGTATTGGCAAGTGGACCGGGTTCTGCAAGTCGTCAGGCTATTGGTACGGGTGTCTTCTTCGGAATGATATTTGCCATTGTATTTGGTATAGTGCTTGTACCTTTCTTCTTTGTGATGGTTTATAAGGCAAAGGCGAAAGTGAAAGATAAGGCTATCCGTTCCTCTAGAGGGGAGGGGAAATAGTTTATGAACCGAATTCCTGTTTAAAGAATTAAATTATGAAAAGAAATAATATATATATACTCTTCTTATTAAGTACTTTGATATTCACTTCCTGCAAAATGGGCAAAAGCTTTACTCGTCCGGAGATGGCATTACCGGATAGTTTGGTGCAAAAGCAGGATAGCATCAGCATTGCCGATGAACAATGGCAGGCTGTATATACGGATAATACATTGCGTACATTGATTGGCCGTGCACTGGAATATAATAAGGACATACTTATCGCAGCAGCTCGGGTTAAAGAAATGGCGGCGGAAAAGCGGATCAGTGTTGCCAATTTGTTACCACAGCTTAATGCTGAAGTTTCCGCTGAACGTGAAGTTGAAAATTATGGTGGACATAGTCGTGATGTAGGTAATACTTACGAAGCGAAGGCGCTTCTCTCTTGGGAACTTGATCTTTGGGGAAATTTACGCTGGAAAAAAGTAGCTGCTGTGGCTGATTACCTTCAATCTATAGAGGCTCAGCGTGCACTGCGTATGACAATTATAGCTGAAGTGGCACAAGCCTATTATGAACTGGTGGCTCTTGATACGGAATTGGAGATTGTTCGTCAAACTCAGAAAGCCCGTGAAGAAGGTGTCCGGCTTGCCCGTATTCGTTTTGAAGGTGGTTTGACTTCGGAAACATCCTATCAGCAGGCTCAAGTAGAGTTGGCGCGTACTGCTACTTTAATCCCTGACTTGGAACGTCGTATTTCTCTGAAAGAGAATGATATTGCTTTTCTTGCTGGTGAATTTCCTACAAGTATTGAACGTAGTCGTTTTTTGCAGGAGCTGGATGTTCCGCATACATTACCCGTTGGTTTACCATCCGATTTATTGGAACGACGTCCCGATATCCGTGCGGCGGAACAACAGCTCCGTGCCGAACATGCTAGGGTGAAAGTGGCTTATACCAATATGTTTCCCCGTATTGCTCTTACCGGACAGTTTGGTTTGGAAAGTGATGTCCTTTCCAATTTCCTGCAATCTCCCTATTCTATGTTGAATGGTGCATTATTGAGCCCGCTGTTCAATTGGGGAAAGAACCGTGCGGCCTTGAAAGCACAAAAAGCTTCTTATGAAGCCGAGATACATAAATATGAAAAATCTGTACTCAATGCCTTCAAAGAAGCTAAAAATGCGATTGTAGATTTCAATAAGATAAAAGAAGTTTATCAATTACGCCTAAAATTGGAACGTTCAGCCAAGACGTATGTAGACTTAGCTCAACTTCAATATATCAATGGTGTTATTAATTACATGGATGTGCTTGATGCACAACGCGGTTATTTCGATGCTCAGATAGGTGTAAGCAATGCCATCCGTGATGAACTTATTGCTGTAGTCAATGTTTATAAAGCCCTTGGAGGGGGATGGTAAGTTATTCCATCTCCTTCTTGACATTTACAGCATTCATCCCTTTGGGACTACGTTCGAGGTCGAATGTCACAATATCGTTCTCTGATATTGTAGTAAGTACGTTGTTTACATGAAAAAAATACTTTTCGGTATTGGCAAGGTTTTTGATAAAACCGAAACCTTTTGAGGTATTGAAGAATTCTACTCTACCTTTTAAAATGACAGGTATTTCATCTTCCTTTTTAGGAGTTGATATGATGATTTCTTCTAATTTTATTTCCTCTTTCTTACTGTTTAGTTCGGGAGGAGTAGAGGTAATCATACCATTTTCGTCAACGTAAGCTATCATATCATCAAAACTGTTAGTTTTTCCTGACAGTCTCTTTTCTTCTTTCTTTTTTTGTTTTTCAGCTCGTTTGGCAAGCCTTTTTTTCTCGTTTTCACGCTTATCTGCGGATAAGGATTTAGCCATATTCTTATTGGGGTTTATATGAAAAGAGGAGGTCTTTGGTAGTACCTCCTCTTTTGTTATTAAAAATCTTAATATCTTCTAGAATTATAACCACCTCTTCTATCGTGATTACCACGGTTTGAAGGTCTTTCTTCTCTAGGACGGGCAATGTTTACTGAAATTGTTTTTTTATCAAATTCCGCTCCATTCAACTCATCGATAGCTTTTTGAGCAGCTGAATCATCGGACATTTCTACGAAAGCAAATCCTCTGGACTTTCCGGTCTCTCTGTCTAAAATAATTTTTGTAGAAGATACTTCTCCATACTCTGAAAATAAATCGTTCAAATCAGCTTCTGTAGTGCTGAAATTCAAACCTGCAATGTAAATGTTCATCTAATTGGTTTTTAAAAATAAATATTAAATTTGGAGTGAGGAAGATGATTAAAGAGAAGTCTACTTAAATAATTGGTATATTACAAAGAAGTACCGTGCAATAATGATTCATAACTCAAACTCTGCCTGCAAAGATAATACTTTATATTGGAAGAATACTCTGTTTTTTTTATTTTTAAGTAATAATTGAAGAGTTGGGACTATAAATTATCATTTACAACATTATTTCCCCCTCCTATTTGCATATCTTCTGAAAAAAGACGAAATTTGCGACGCTTTTAAACGGAACTTTATTAACACCTTTAAATAATTAAGAGAAATGACTAAAAGTGCATTGCAAATTGCAAGGGCTGCCTATCAGCCCAAACTTCCGAAAGCGCTGAGAGGTACTGTTAAAGCGGTAGCAGGTGTTGCTACTCAGTCGGTAGCCGATCAGGAAGCTATTCAGAAATTGTTTCCCAATACGTACGGAATGCCTTTGATTAAGTTTGAAACTGCAGATGGAGCCGCTAATTTCCCTGCTATGAATGTAGGCGTTATCCTTTCTGGAGGTCAGGCTCCCGGTGGTCACAACGTAATTTCCGGTATTTTCGATGGTATCAAGAAGTTGAATAAGGACAGTAAACTGTACGGTTTCATCCTTGGCCCCGGTGGTTTGGTAGATCATAACTATATGGAATTGACTGCCGATATCATTGATGAATACCGTAATACCGGTGGTTTCGACATCATCGGTTCAGGACGTACCAAATTGGAAAAAGAAGACCAATTTGAGAAAGGCCTTGAAATTTTGAAAAAATTGGATATCAAAGCATTGGTAATCATCGGTGGTGACGATTCTAATACAAACGCTTGCGTACTGGCTGAATATTATGCTGCCAAAAATTGCGGTGTGCAGGTTATCGGTTGTCCCAAAACTATCGATGGAGACTTGAAGAACGAAATGATTGAAACCTCTTTTGGTTTCGATACGGCTTGTAAGACTTACTCTGAAGTTATCGGTAACATCCAACGCGACTGTAACTCTGCACGTAAGTATTGGCACTTCATTAAATTGATGGGACGTTCCGCATCTCATATTGCTTTGGAATGTGCATTGCAAGTGCAACCCAATATCTGTATCATATCTGAAGAAGTTGAAGCCAATGATCTTTCTTTGGATGATATCGTAACCAATATAGCCAAGGTGGTGGCCGATCGTGCTGCTCAAGGTAATAACTTCGGTACGGTTCTTATTCCTGAAGGTCTGGTTGAATTCATCCCGGCTATGAAGCGTCTGATTGCTGAATTGAACGACTTCCTCGCTGCCAATGCAGAAGAATTCTCTCAGATTAAGAAATCACACCAACGTGACTATATTATCCGTAAACTCTCTCCGGAAAATGCGGCTATTTATGCAAGTCTTCCTGAAGGTGTTGCACGCCAGTTGTCATTGGATCGTGATCCTCACGGAAACGTACAGGTATCCCTCATTGAAACAGAGAAGCTGCTGTCTGAGATGGTAAGTACTAAGTTGGCTCAGTGGAAAGAAGAAGGTAAATATGTAGGTAAGTTTGCCGCACAGCATCACTTCTTCGGTTATGAAGGCCGTTGTGCTGCTCCGTCCAATTTTGATGCTGACTATTGTTACTCTTTGGGTTATGCAGCATCTGCATTGATTGCTAATGGTAAGACTGGTTATATGTCATCTGTACGTAATACTACTGCTCCTGCTGAAGAATGGATTGCTGGTGGTGTACCTATCACGATGATGATGAATATGGAACGTCGTCATGGTGAAATGAAACCTGTTATCCAAAAAGCTCTGGTGAAACTGGACGGTGCTCCTTTCAAGGCATTTGCTGCTCAACGTGACCGTTGGGCTATGGAGACAGACTACGTATATCCGGGTCCTATCCAATATTTCGGTCCTACTGAAGTTTGCGACCAGCCTACTAAGACTTTGCAATTAGAACAAGGTAAATAATGAATTAATATGAGTGAGGGGTGGAGTCTTTCCACCTCTTTCTTTTAAACGCAGATCGATATAGATTAATGTAAAGAAGAATAATCTGTGAGAATTTGCGTTAATCTGCGTTTGAAATTAATATGTCTGCTAAAACCAATCCGACTTCTCGCCGTAAATCCACTTCCCGTCGTTTTTCTTCACAGAAAAAAAAGAAGTCGCAGCCACGTATGCGTACTATGCCGATATGGTTACGTAATCTTTTGGCGCTTTGTATTGTTGTTGTTTTCTCGGCAGGTTTCTATTGGTTCTTCATTCGTCCTTATGCTTATCGTTGGAAACCTTGTTACGGGCAGAAAGGTTATGGAGTATGTATGCCTTGTAATTACGAGGTACATGGTATTGATATATCTCATTATCAGGGTGATATTGATTGGGAAAGGCTTCTTCACAGCAAGGACGTCAAATTTCCCATCCATTTTATTTTCATGAAAGCTACCGAAGGTGGTGATCATGGAGATGACACATTTACGCGGAATTTCGATCAAGCACGTAAATATGGCTTTATCCGTGGTGCTTATCACTACTTTTTGCCTAAAACAGATGCCAATAAACAGGCGGATTTTTTTATCCGTACCGTACAACTTTCCAAAGGTGACTTGCCTCCGGTACTTGATGTGGAAACTACCGGTAAGAAGTCTCCAGAAGAATTGAAAGTCTCTGTTAAAACCTGGCTCGATAGGATTGAGGCTCACTATGGAATGAAACCGATCCTTTATACTTCCTATAAATTCAAGAAACGTTATCTCAACGATTCTATTTTTAATACTTATCCCTATTGGATAGCCCACTACTACGTGGACTCCGTACGTTACGAAGGTAAGTGGCATTTTTGGCAACATACCGATGTAGGTATTGTACCTGGCATAGAAGAGGAGGTAGATTTGAATGTGTTTAATGGCACATTGGAAGAATTGCAATCACTTACCTTACAAAAATAAGCTTATTTGTATAAAATGGATAGTTCCGTTATGGCACTACCCTGACAATTTATAGCATGAACTTTACTACCACCCAACGGTTTTTCTCCCGTTGGTGTACGAAACGAAGTCCATTGCGTTCTGCTTCTGCCTGTATTACGGGAATATCATCTACATAAAAACCACTCATGTATAGTTCGGAACCGGGATGCATACAATGTACGTATTGTTTCATATCATTCAACAGGATATTACGGTTAATGTTGGCGATGATTACATCAAACGGACCTTTGCCCGTCAATGAAGAAGCATCACCTTGTGATACATCGATTTTATCTACATCATTCAATTCGATGTTTTCGATGGAGTTGCGTACACACCACTCATCTATGTCGATAGCAGTACAAGGTACGGCGCCACGCATACGGGCCAGTATGGCAAGGATAGAAGTTCCGCAACCCATGTCCAGCAGAGATTTTCCTTGGAGGTCATTGTCTAACAGTTCGCCGATGATGAGACTGGTGGTTTCGTGGTGTCCGGTACCGAATGCCATTTGAGGATTGATAACGATATCGTATTCAACTTTGGGCACATCGTGGTGGAAAGTGCTGTGAATGACACAACGGTCCCCAATAACGATGGGCTGGAAAAAATTCTTTTCCCATTCCTCGTTCCAATCCTTGTCTTCCGCTTCCTGGTAAGTATAATTTATCTGTGTATCAGGTAAGGGGAAGTTTATAATAGCCTCTTTTAAAGCTGTTTCGTTATATAAATCTTTCTGGATATAGGCGGCAATACCGTCAGCTTGTTCTATAAAACTTTCAAAGCCTACTTCTCCCAAAACAGCAGATAATATGTCGTTCACAGTTTCTGTACAGGGAACGGTGCGGAATGCAAATTCTAAATATTTCATCGTAATCTGATTATTTGTTAAATGCAGAAGGTGCTTTCCGGTGATCAACTTATTTCTGCATATATTTGTTTATTCGCTACAAAGATAGGTCATTTAGGGAAATCCCTATAAATCTTTGGGGAAAATCTTCTATATAGGATAAATTCCGGCACTATCTTTGTGATGTGGAAAAAGTATATAATAGTAACCCCATAAACCAAATGAATATGAAGAAGATTGTTTTTTTATCGCTTTTAGCCTTGTGTCTTCCGTGGACACTGTCGGCGCAAAGTGTGGATGACGACCTTTACTACGTGCCTTCCAAGAAAAAAGAAGAGAAGGTAGAGAAAAAGCAAACTCCTGCTGGTGATGCTGTTGTAGTAAAGACAAATGCACCGACTACGGTTTACTCGTCTCCGGGTAATACAACAATTGTTGTAAGAGACCGTAAAGGAAATACCCGTGATGTAGATGAATATAACCGTCGTTATGATTCTCGGGACAATGAATTTGTCTTAGAGAACGATACTCTGTATATAGATGAGAAAGACCAACCTGACCTGGACGGTGAATGGGTAAATGGTTTCAGTGGTTCGGAAGATGATTATGAATATGCTACGCGTATTATTCGTTTCCGTAATCCCCGTTATGCTATCAGTATAAGCAGCCCATTCTACTGGGACGTTGTCTATGGCTTGAATTCTTGGGATTGGAACGTATACACCGATGGTTTCTATGCATATGCTTTTCCCACTTTCTCCAATCGTTTGTGGTGGGACTGGCGCTATGGTTCCTATGGATGGGGTTGGGGATATCCTTACTATGGTTTCGGTTGGAACAGCTGGTACGGTCCGAGTTGGAGCTTTGGCTGGGGCGGCTGGTATGGTGGCTGGAGTGGATGGTGGGGACATCACCATTATTATCCCGGATACTATCCTGGTGGCGGCCATTGGTGGGGAGGTAGCGGCCATTGGGGACGTAATACTTATACTACACGTAGCTCTTCGGGAACAAGCAGTTATAGAAACTCTTCCACTGTGCGCAGAAGTGGATCTGCGGTGACACGTGGTTCTTCAGGTGCTGTCCGTTCTTCAAGTTCTGTCCGTTCCTCCGCTACTTCATCGTATAGAAGAGGAAATCAAAGCGGTACCACCAGACGGGTGGTAGGTACACGTTCGTCAGGAGAACGTACAGGGGTAACAACCCGTCCGGATGGTACATCTACACGTCGTAGCGTATATACTCGTCCAAGTAGCACACGTGTCGGAACATCAACTTCTACTCGTGGTGGTAGCGCAAGTTCTGTAGGTGAAAGAAATTCCAGTACAAGAAGTAGTTCTTCGTATAGCAGAAGTAATTCTACTTATAATAGGGGTAGCTCTACTGCACCGTCACGTAGTTATAATACAGAAAGTACCCGTCGCTCTTATAGTAGTCCTGTACAAAGTAATTCGTCTACTCGTAGTTATTCTTCCGGTGGTAGTTCTAGTTCCCGCAGCTATTCTTCCGGTGGTGGAGGTGGCTCTACACGTTCTTCCGGTGGCGGTGGGGGGTCTTCGAGAAGAAGATAGGTTTTAGTATTAATAGAAAAGATCAGTAGGATATGAAAAAGATAATAACTTTGGCTACACTGGGGCTGATGATAACAGCAGCCCCGATCGTTGCACAGACAGTGTATGATGCTGCTAAGATTACAAATAAAGATTTAAACGGTACTGCGCGTTTTGTGGGTATGGGTGGTGCAATGGGTGCCTTGGGGGGTGATATTTCCACCATTGGAACAAATCCTGCCGGTATCGGTATTTATCGGAGTAATGATGCGATGGTGTCATTTGGACTTTCTGCCTATGGAACTGAAAGTAACTATATGGGTAATAAGATAAACTCTGATAAAGTAAGAGCTTCTTTTGATAATGCGGGTTTCGTACTTGCTACGAAAATAGGGAATGCAACCACTTTGCGTTATGTAAATTTTGGTTTCAATTATCATAGGGCAAAATCGTTCTATAAAAATATGTCTATGAAAGGGAATTTGGGAGATCATTCTCAGACATTTCAAATGGCGGAACAAGCTACGGGGATAACCGATTGGGGAAATTATCCTTATGATGATAACAATATAGGGTGGCTTTCCGTACTGGGTTATGATAGTTGGTTGATTTCCAATCTTACGACAAAAGTCACAGATGTCCCCTATAAAGACAAGAATGGTAACCAGATATATAATATAAATGGTGAGCCTCTTTATGAGATGCCCGGTTCTTTCTACGGTATGACTGAGAATGGCCTTGCCAATTTCCGTTCTGAAGAACGTGGTGGGGTTGACCAGTACGATTTCAACATTTCCTTTAATATCAGCGATCGTGTTTATCTGGGTATGACTATCGGGGCTTATGCCGTCAATTATGATAAGTATAGTATCTATAGTGAAAATTATTCAGGAGATTATACTGGTGAAGGTTATGATTTGGTGAGCATGAATAAAATCAACGGTTCGGGCTTTGATCTGAAATTCGGAGCTATCGTCCGTCCTTTCGAATATTCCCCGTTCCGTATCGGTTTAGCTGTACATACACCTACTTACTATAAACTGGACTATAAGACAAGTGCTTATGTCCTGTCGGATGTTTATAGCGAAGTGACCGGCAAGATTGAGCCGCACGATATTTATACTTCCGATATGATCGAAGGTGATATGATCCGCCAATTCCGTCTTCAAACTCCGTGGACATATAATGTCAGCTTAGGATATACTATAGGCCGGAACTGGGCGTTGGGTGCCGAGTACGAGTATCAGGACTACTCTTCGATGAAGTTTAAGAATCCTGATGACGGATATTCGGATATGTTTGAATATGAAAATAGTACGACTCCTATGATGAAAGGAGTAAGTACTATACGTTTAGGTGCTGAGTATAAGGTAATTCCTCAATTCGCTTTACGTGCGGGATATAATTATAGTACGGCGATTTTCAATAGCGATGCCTATAAAGATTTGCCGATAAATTCTATTCAGACGGATACTGATTTTGCCAATACAAAGACCTTGAGTAATTATACATTGGGTATTGGTTATCGGGGTTCCATGTTCTATGCAGATCTGGCATATAAGTTTTCGTCCTATAAAGAAGACTTTTATCCGTTTGTTGAAATGGACCATGTAATAGAAAATGGAATTACATATAGAACTTTAGGTGCTCTACCTGATGTCACTAAAGTAAAAAATACCCGTAGTCAAGTGTTGTTGACATTGGGGGTACGTTTCTAAGAAATCTGTTTTAGCAAATAATTTTTCATTGCAAATCCTTAGGTATAAACAGAAATCCCCGAAATACGGTAAGTATTTCGGGGATTTCTGTTTATTATTGTAATGCTATTACCAATACCATGCAAAGCCGAGGGAAGCCGGATAAAGTTCGGGCCCTTTATTCTTTTCGAAGAATGAAGTCAGTGCAAAGCGTGCGTTAAAACCGAGACAACCATAACCGGCTTGTAGCAGGAGGTTTAAACCTAAGGGATTTGTATTCATATTACTACTTAGGGTATGCTTACTACCTTCATACTTGGCTCTCGATTTGATTCCGACACGCCACTCCACTTCAGGACCGGCAGTAATGAATGCACGGCTACTGCCGAACTTAGTTTGCCATTCCATACTGATAGGAAGACGGAAAGCCCAGTAACGTAACCAGCTTTTTTGGTAGTCCACACCTTCGGGAGCAGGTTGGCACACAGTGATACCGTCAATCTTCTCGAAACCATGGTTATCGTCAATTTTATGGACGATACGTGCAATACCCAATGCCGCTGTTATTCCCCAATGGTTATTGGGAGTCAAAGCAATACCCCCGCAGAACGGGTTGATACCCCATTCCCAGGATTTACTGCCGATCTGCGGTACGCCGGCCGAATATTGCAAAGCTCCCTTCGACAGTTTATCAAATCCTACGTAGACAGCCGGATAGTGAGGGTCGAAGCGATAATTTTTATTTTTCTTTTTGACAAAAGGTACTGATACGATAGTAGTTTGTTCAATGCTGCGCCCATTCAGATAGACGCCTTCAAAAACTTGAGCATTTTCAATGGTATCGTTATTCGATTTAGCTTCGTACATTTTTACCTTGATCTTGCCGTTATTTTCTTTGATCACCATTTTACGGCCATTCAGATAGATAGTGGTGTCTTGAGGAATACTTTCTTGTGCCATGGCGGTGATGGAAGACATAAGAAGAAATAATAATGAGCAAATGTGTTTCATAACGTTTGATATTTGTTAGTTTGATAAAATTACAATGGATAAAGGACGATTAGTCTTTACTGAACATCAGCGTCACAAGGTCGTCACTATCTATCTCACCTTCAATGTAGATAAGTGTAGCATCACCCTTCTTTCCTATACGGAAGAGGATGAAACGGTTGATATTGCCTTTTAGTGGCGGCAGTTGGTAATAACCCGATTGTATCTGTCCGTTACTCACTACCTCTTTTATTTTCTTGGCATGTTGTTTGTCTGTTTCCAAACAACGATAAATGTCCGGTAGCGCCTTTTCCACTTTTGCCAGTTTCAGACTTTGATAGTGGTTGATATCCCATTCCTTGGACAACATTTTGGAGAGTTCTACGTAAGTTGCCCCCTTTTGGTTACCGTATTTTTTGAATACGGAAGCTATCTGTAGACCTTGCTGGGCGTACAGGTCGGTACTGCACAGTAACAGTAAACAGCAAAACACGATACGAATGAGCTTTTTCATAAACATATATCTATTAATCTTATTCTATTCAAACATTAAATCAAGTACTTCATCCTGGTTCATCTGTACATCCTGGAAAGCCGAGAGTGCCTGTTCTCTTATGGTTTTTGCATCAGTATAACGCTTACCATTGATGATGACGTAATCGGAGGGAACGGTCCATGTATTTTGGCAAAGATCGGTAATGCCAATCAGTAATAGTATGCCGGCAGCTACACTTCCTATAATATAATACAGGCGATGTTTAGGTGAAAAATACTTATTGGTTTCTTTCACCTCATTTCGGAGTGATTGATGTATCTTGGCTTCTTGATCCAGGCAGACGAACAAAGGGCGATATGTTTCCAAATCTTCCGGTACTTGATCTTCCGTAAAGAAACGACGTAGTTCACGTTCTTCTTCGCAGGATGTTTCGCCTTCAAAGTATCTGTTTAATAATTCATCTATCTTCATCGTTCGTTCCTCCTTTTCTTTTCTTGAATGGTTTGCAGGTAAATGTCTCTCACTTTTTTCCGGGCTCTCGACAGATTACTGCGAATAGCTTCTGCTCCACATCCGGTGATTTCAGCTATCTCATCCGTTTCATATTCTTCGATATCTTTCATTCGCATGATGGTACGTTGCAAATTAGGAAGTGAATCGATAATTTCATGCATTAACCGTATTTCGTCCTTAATTTCCAATAATCGTTCCGGCGTTCCGCTGGAGGCAGTTACTTGTATGCTTTCCAATGGCTGGTCACTATTACGTTTACTTCGCCACATGTCCATGCAGAGGTTGTGTGTCAACGTCATGGCAAATGCTTCGATACTCCGGTATTGTTCCAATTCAAGTCTTTTATTCCACAACTTGAGTAATACCTCCTGGACAGCATCTTCTGCATCTTCCGGTTCGTCGGTCAACTTCCGTGCATAGTTCAATAGTTTGTTACGGAGTGGGAGAACGGTTATTTTAAATTGTTTAAGTTCCATTTCTGTATATGAGACGAACGAGATCTATAAACGTGACATCAAAAGTAGGAAAAAATAAAAAAAGGTGTTCTTCTTTTTGGGAAGAACACCTTTTACCTTAAACTTCAGAAGGATTATTTCTTGAAATAGCGATTATACAGGCCTTCAAAACCTTTGCCGTGACGAGCTTCGTCCTTAGCCATTTCATGAACAGTGTCATGGATAGCATCCAAGTTCAATGCTTTTGCACGGGTAGCAATGCGTTTTTTATCTTCGCAGGCACCTGATTCAGCATTCATTCTTTTTTCGAGGTTAGTCTTGGTGTCCCATACACAGTCACCCAGTAGTTCGGCGAACTTAGCAGCGTGTTCTGCTTCTTCCCAAGCATAACGCTTGAAAGCTTCTGCAACTTCAGGGTAGCCTTCACGATCTGCCTGACGACTCATTGCCAAATACATACCGACTTCTGTACATTCACCCATGAAGTGGTTATTCAGGTCTTTGATCATTTCGTCATCACATCCTTTAGCTACACCAATTACGTGTTCGTCAGCGAAAGTCAGGGCACCACCCGGTTCTTCTACAACTTCAACGAATTTGCTGGCAGGAGCTTTACACAAAGGACATTTTTCAGGAGCTGCGTCACCCTCGTATACATAACCGCATACAGTACATCTAAATTTTTTCATTTTTTTCAGATTTTAAATAGTTGAATTAGTTATTGTTCGTTTTTATAAACTGTTCGTTTTCTATGCAATCTTTACAGATACCTTTATAATAGTAATGTATTTCCTGCACTTCATGTCCATCCATATCCGTATCTTCTACTTTTTTAATGTTAGCGTCGCAATGTAAATCATAAATTTTTCCGCAACGTTTACATAGGAAATGCGCATGTGGATTAGTATCCGCATCATAACATGTATTTCTCTCATCGATGGTCAACGTTTGTGCCGCACCTTGTTCGCTAAGAAGTTTCAAGGTATTATAAACAGTTGTTTTCGATAAAGTAGGAATAGAAGGCGAAAGCGCCGTATATATCTCATCCACTGTAGGATGCGTATGATGCTCCATCAAGTAATTCATTATAGCTATTCGCTGTACCGAAGGCTTAATGTTGTGCATTTGCAGTCTTTTTACTACATCCATACTATTTAATAGTTCAAACTTGTAATAATTACACTTTTATTTCTTTTGCAAAGATAGGTACTTCTTTGAATACTCCAAAAAAAATAGAGAATTTTTTATATACTATCGGGTGAAAGAATTGATAATTTTGTGTTTATAGATAAATTGCCGTATTTTTGTACTCAAATATATAATAGAATTCTTATGAATTACGGATATGTCAAGGTAGCGGCGGCTGTGCCCCGTGTCAAGGTGGCGGACTGCAAGTTCAATGCCGGACAAATTGAAAAAGAGATTATCATTGCCGATGGAAAAGGAGTACAAATCATTGCTTTTCCTGAATTGTGCATCACCGGATATACTTGTGCAGACCTTTTTTCACAACAGCTTTTACTTGAAGAAGCAGAGATGGGCTTGATACAAATCCTGAATAATACACGTCAATTGGATATCATATCCATATTGGGGATGCCTATAACATTGAATGGATCATTATTGAATGCAGCAGTTGTCATTCAGAAAGGTAAAGTGCTGGGTGTGGTACCTAAAACTTATCTGCCCAATTATAAAGAATTTTATGAGAAACGTTGGTTTACTTCTGCTTGTGAGATTTCTGACAGTAATGTGCGTCTTTGTGGGCAGATTGTGCCTATGGGACGGAATTTACTTTTTGAAACGGCTGATACCACTTTCGGAATTGAAATCTGCGAGGATTTGTGGGCACCTGTGCCTCCCAGTTCGATGTTAGCGTTGCAAGGAGCAGAGATTTTGTTCAATTTGTCGGCTGATAATGAAGGTATAGGTAAACATAACTATCTCCGTTCGCTCATCAGCCAGCAGTCAGCCCGTTGCATTGCCGGGTATGTATTCAGTTCGTGCGGTTTTGGAGAATCGACTACTGATGTTGTGTTTGCAGGTAATGGATTGATTTATGAGAATGGTACGTTGCTGGCTGCCAATGAACGTTTTTCGTTTGAGGAGCAAGTTGTAATCAGTGAAATAGATGTAGAACATCTGCGTACGGAACGTCGTGTTAATACTACTTTTGCCGCTTGCCATGCTTATTGTGCGCCGGAACCTCCGGTACGTATTTCTACAGAATACGTCAATAGTAAAGAACTCAATCTTACCCGTACTTTTGAACCTCATCCGTTTGTTCCGCAAGGAGCTGCACTGAATGAACGTTGTGAAGAAATATTTTCCATTCAGGTATCCGGATTGGCTCAGCGGTTGGTACATACCAATGCTAAGAGTGCGGTAGTCGGTATTTCTGGTGGATTGGATTCTACATTGGCATTACTGGTTTGTGTTAAGACATTCGATAAACTGGGATGGGAACGTAAAGGAATTATCGGCGTTACGATGCCGGGATTCGGAACTACCGACCGTACGCATACCAATGCTATTGACTTGATGAATTCTTTAGGAGTGACTGTACGTGAGGTGAGTATCAAAGGGGCCTGTATCCAGCATTTCAAGGATATAGACCATGACATCAATGTACATGATGTGGTTTATGAGAATGCTCAGGCACGTGAACGTACACAGATATTGATGGATATTGCCAACCAGACTTGGGGGATGGTTATCGGGACGGGGGACCTTTCGGAACTTGCTTTGGGTTGGGCTACTTATAATGGCGACCATATGTCGATGTATGGTGTCAATGGAAGTGTTCCTAAGACACTTGTCAAACATTTGGTGAAGTGGGTAGCCGAAAATGATATGGATGAGGCATCACGTGCAACATTATTGGATATTGTAAATACTCCCATTAGCCCCGAACTAATTCCTGCTGATGAAAATGGAAATATCCGGCAGATTACCGAAGATTTGGTCGGTCCTTATGAGTTGCATGATTTTTTCCTTTATTATTTTTTACGTTGTGGCTTCCGGCCTTCCAAGATCTTCTTTCTGGCGTCACGTACTTTCAAAGGAACTTATGATGAAGAGATCATAAAAAAGTGGTTGAAAACTTTCTTCCGTCGCTTTTTCAATCAACAATTCAAGCGTTCCTGTTTACCGGATGGACCGAAGGTAGGAAGTATCTCGATCAGTCCACGGGGAGATTGGCGTATGCCGAGTGATGCTTCGTCGGAGATGTGGCTGAGGGAAGTGGAGACATTATAAGATAAATGACCATTTAAGGGCACAGTGTCCCTAAATGGTCATTTATAATATTTCGTATAAATCTCTTTATATTCTTTTTTTTCTTTAAACTTCTCCAACCAGGTATTAAGGCTATCCAGAAGTACCGGAGACTGCTTGCTCACACCCCATGAATAGAATTGCGTAAAACTAATGGCGGTATTGATATCGATTTGCGGTAAACTGTCAGCTGCTGCACGTGCGATACTTTCATCACATACGGCATAGTCGATGTCTCCGTGGGCAACAAGAGATATTAATTGTTCGGAACCATATTTATCTATTTCTTTTACATAGATTGTATCTCCGATTTCATTCCCTAAATTATGTATACGTAGTATGGAAGGAGAGCCTTTTACCACATTCAAGGTCTTTCCCGCTAAATCCAATTGGCTTTTAATAAAAAGAGAATCGTCGGAAGACTCTGTTTTCCGTTGTACCAACACTTGCCTGTTCAGTGCAATCGGAGTGGTAAGAAGTAAAGAGTCTTTCAGTTCGCTGGTAGCCAATATCCCGTAAGCAATCACATCATATTTACCATCGGCTAGGCCGGACAATCGTTTATTGAAACTCATTTCAGGTGAGATTGCCACTTTCAGATGATGATCGCGGGCAAAAGCTTCAATCAGTTCATAATGAAAACCAGAAAGCGTATCACCGTCCACATAGAAACTGATGGAATTATATTCCGTCGCTGCATGTAAGATACCTTCGGATGCGATTTCTGCATAATCACGAGGTTTACCTTTAGGTTTCTCCTTTGGGGGCATCAGGAAAGTAGCGATTAGAGCCGTCACCACTCCTAAGATGACATATCTCAATAACTTGGTTTTTTTCATATTTCGGGTAGATTAGTTGTATGGAGGTTAATCGTAGAAATTCCAGGAGATACCAATCTTGAGCAAACGGGGATTGATAGGATAATGCGGTACCATGAAATAGTTTGCTTTACCCATACCGGCATTTACATGATACATCATGGCAAAGATACGTGTCCGTTTCAGATGCAGGTTAGCATATACGTTGACTATCGGATAACCGCCAATCTCTACCTGATCGTCCGCAGCTTGCAGATGAAATTGCTGGATGGCAGGAGTATAAGCAGGTGCATGATACTTGGTAAAGTATCTCACATCAGCACCCAACTGTACGGTCAGTACTTTCTTTGCCAACTTCGTCAATATATATAAGTTGTGATAAAGCGAAAGTTGGGGCAACGGCAATACTGTTTCATTACTTGACTTTTGCCAAGTCACTTCATTATCCAGATGTAAGATACCCAAACGGAAATCTTGTTTCAAAGTAGCTGATAACACTTGGATATTTCCACTTTCCTGTGTCGGCATTCCACTTTGGTTGAAGTATGTATAATTTTTTATATTTTCAACTCCGGCACGTAGATTGGTTTTCCAACGGTCAATATTCAATTCTCCTTCTACGCGCGTACGGAATTCCTTATCCATATTATAATTATCCCAATAGTAGTGATTGGAGTGATAATGGCGCATATAGAATGAGGGGAGAGTATTGGATACATATCCGCGTGCATAAAAATTCACCGTATCTTTCCATAAACGGAAGTTCAAATCGAAATCGGCATTGATACGGAATTGACCGAGAGCCTTATCCATGATACCGACTTCGCCGTTCACATTATAATGCAAAGTCTTTCCTTGCCGTTTGGCAAGTTCACCGCCTATAAATATTTCCTGTTCATCAAAACGGGTATTCAAAAGTGTATCCATCAGTTCATAACGGCTGAACTTATGTGAAATATAAGCCGTTAATCCCGCTTTGGCATATTTGTTGAAACCTTCAAGCAAAGCGATACCGAAGATATTCTTTACACTGAATGCCGTTGTGGAGTCACGGCTGAAGGTTTCATTGAAAAATGCGTCAGGATATTGTTCCGCTGTTTCTGTGGCAGAAGTAAACTGGTGCCTCGTCCGTTCTACCTTGATAGTATGGATAAAGCTTGTTACAGGTACGAATTCTTCCGTAACAATCGTATCTTTAGCTACCGGAATACTATCATTCACCGGCATGGCTACGGCACCTTGTTTATCTTCAATGGTAGTCGTTTCCCGATTGAACCCCAACCGGTAACGTTGCGTCATATAGACGTAAAAATCTTTATTCCGATTGGCAGTCTGTTCCAATTTGACAGGAATAGTAGTGGACTCATATTCTTTTTTACCTTCCGACATATCTTCTGGTCGTGTGATATACCGGTCGTCTTGTATACCGCCATTCTCATTCATTTTTAACATGAAATTGTTGTATACCGCCTGCATCTGATAACGTTCTCCGATATAACTGGCAAATATTCCTGCATTGAAGTGGGAAGTAGACTGGTTCTGGTAATATCCGCGTCCATACAAATAATCAATGTTGAAACCAAATGCCAGGCGTTTGTTGGCATTTACCGAAAAATAAGATTTGAAACGTTCTTCCCCATTCATCTTGTTTCCCGCTTTATAATAGGTCAGGTTGGTATAAGGTACATTACTATTTGTAAAGTTCACTTGGTCAGGGCGCACAAAAAAACTGGAAAACGGTTCCATAAAGATAGTCGGTTCATTGCCTTTGCGGTCAAAAAATATGCGCGAGAGTCGTGGCGATCCCAAATTTCCCAGATAATTATAGTGTCCGTACATACCTTCTACCAAGTTGGTGTTTTGGAAATTGAGGTTGGTCGTATCAGCAGGAATTATAGTACGGTTACCCAGCGTTTCACTCAAATGCCACATATATAGTTTAGGAGGTATACTTTGGATTTCCGTATTGGTGCTGTCTTCCAGATTATCCGGCAATGTGTTGGGGTCTACCTGATTTCCATATTGGTCACGTCCGGTGGCAGGATCTATCCGGTTGGGCGTATATTGCGCTTGCATACCCAATATACTTATAATAGACAGAAATATATATGTCAGTACAATTCGTCTCATAATTAGGCGCAAAGATACAATAAAATCTTATTCGCTTATGTAATTCAGCCTTTTTTGCTTCTTTTAAAACTCTTGTTTTCTCGGTGTGAATATATAATTATCATTGGCTATATGCCTGTATATTCTATGCCTTTGTTATCTTTGCTACTGTTTCTTTACGTAGTAAGTCGATTTTTAATTTAAAATCTAATAATATAATATGTATATGAGAACACTATCTTTCTTGTTATGCCTATACTTTCTTTGCCCGTTGCTATATGCTCAGGATGCTGAGTTAAAAACTTATCAGGAAGAGTTGACACGCGCTATGAAGTTAAAGAATCGGGATAGTATTGCTGCCGCCTATTGTCATTTAGGAGAATATTATGCTTATCGTCAGTCGGACAGTACCCGGTATTATTGTGATAAAGGTTTGGAATATGCCCGGAGAGATGTAGCTGAACCTTATATCACCTTATTAAATAACCGGGCGGAAACTTACAACGCTTTGGGAGATATGGAGACGGCAATTAATAGTTATCTTCAAGCTCTTAAAGAAGCCGAACGTTTTACCGGAGTTGAGGAAAATGTGATTTCCATACTTACTTCCCTTGGCGTAAGTTATCGTAGAAAGGACATGCCAGACTCTGCATTGATATATTACAACCGGGCATTGGAAAAGCTCGAAGGACGTAAATCCTATGACGAACGTGTACATCTGTTGACGAACATGGCTGTACTTTATGCAAATACCTCGCGCTTGAAAGAGGCTGAAAACTATGTTCGTACTGCGGTGGAAGTTTCAAAGAAGTGCGATGACATGGATATGGTTTTGTATGCTGCATCTACGGCGGGTGGTGTTATGACATTACAAAAAAAATACGAAGAAGCTGCACAAATGCTCTATCCGGCTCTTGCCATGGCACGTAAACAGCGGAAACCTAAATTCGTGCTGAAGAGTATGACTTATTTGTTGAATGTCTATTCCAGAATGAATAATAATGATTCGATTAGCCACTATATGCGAGAGGCGGAAAAAGTGATGGCTGAATTACCCAAGTCTTCGGGCGAGGTATTGGGATATCAGGAAACTCTTTTCAAGATTCTCAATAATATGGGACGTTATCGGGAAAGCCTTGCCATTCAGTACCAGATGCTTGAAGCTATGGATGTCAATGCCCAGACACCGGTTGACAAGCTCTATTTAGAAATGGCACGCAATTATAAAGGGCTGAAAGATTACCTGCATGCCGCCGATTACTATGAAAAAGCATACTGGACGTCTGATAGTCTGCATCAGACAGAAGTAGATGCGGAACTTTCCGAGCTTTCCATGAAGTATGAAAATCAGGTAAAGGCGCTCGAAATAGCACGGCTCACTCAAGAGCAACTGGAACAAAAGGCCAAAACGATGCAATGGGGTATAGTGGCTGCTGTGGCAGTATTTGCATTTTTACTTTTGGCAACTTATTTTGTTTTCCGTCAGAAACGTATCAAAAAAGAAGAAGAGTTGAAACTAGCCAAGAGTTACATTGATGGGTTGGAACGTGAACGTACCCGTTTGGCAAAAGAACTGCATGACGGTGTTTGCAATGATCTGTTGGGCATAGGTATGCAGGTACAATGTATGCAACCTTCGGCGGAGTCAAAACACGAACTTCTGGATTTGTTGGAGCAGGTACGTGGTGATGTACGCTGTATTTCCCATGAACTGATGCCGCCAAAGTTCCAGTATGTTACATTGGCGGAAACCGTAGAATCGTATGTGGAACGTCTGGCAATTCCAGCATCCATGCAACTAACTTTTAGTAAAGAAAGTGATAATGCTGAATGGGAACAGATACCGGAACAGATAGCTTATGAGGTCTATCGTATTTTGCAAGAATTACTGTCCAATATTGTGAAGCACTCCGGTGCGACGGATGTGAATGTAAATCTTTCTTTGAGTAAAAAACAGCTAACTTTACTTATCACCAACAATGGCAAACCATTTCCTGATACCGGAACTACATTTAACGGCATCGGACTTAGTACTATCCAAGAACGCGTCAAGGCTATAGGTGGTGTTCTTTCTGTAAATTATAGGGAGAGCATGCAGCTGTTTGAACTTGAAATACCTTTATTTATTTAGTCGAAAACCATGACACCGGATACTAAAATCACTATTTTTGATGATGCGGGATATTAATAAATGCTTTTTCTTTGCAGCATAATTCAGAACACAAAAATAGATTGATGAAAGAAAAAGATATACGCATTTTGTTGGTAGATGACCACGATTTGGTGCTTCAAGGATTGAAGCGGATAGTGGAATGTTCGTTACCCGAAATCAAGACCGTATGTACAGCTTCATCGGGACGGGAGGCATTGCATTTAATCGCCTCCCAATGCTTTAATCTTTTCTTGTTGGATATGGAATTACCCGATTTATCCGGTTTGGAAATAATCTCACGTATTCGGGAAAAAGACCCTCAGGCACGTATTATCGTGAATACAATGCACGAAGAAATTTGGTTTATAAAGAATCTGATACAGTGTGATGTAGATAGTATTCTATTCAAATCTGTTGATTCGAATAAGATAGCCGAGGCTATTCGCTGTGTACTCGATGGAGGGACTTACTACTGTACTTATGCCGAACAAGTACGCAACCAGATGCGACGTTCGGACGAAGGGCGGCGTGAAGAACTGACGCAACGTGAACTCGATGTATTGAAATGTATCTCCGAAGGCAAAAATACGCAGGAGATAGCTCAGGATTTGTGTGTATCTACCAATACCGTAGATACGCACCGCCGTCATCTGTTGGACAAACTTGATGCAAAGAATGTGGCGGACTTGATAATGACAGCAGTCTCCAGAGGAATTATACCTATCCGTAAATGTTGATGACATTACTCATTTAAAACATATCATTGTTATGAAAAAGTTTACTATTACAATTATCTCCGCAATACTTTGCGGTCTGGTCGTGTTGTCAGCATGTGGCGGTACAAAGAAGAATGTTCAAGATGCTGAAGGTCAAGCGGTAGCCGGGGGGGATGCTCCGAGCGGTTACCTGATGCCTGCTATCGCGGCGAACAACTTTTGTGGTGATTTTACTACCATGGCTCCCGAATACGGTTATCTGATGCCCGAAAAGGGCTTGTTCCTTAAGATGCATGACATTAGGGGCGCTTATGGTATTAATATTTACACTTATGTGATGGACGGTGACAACATACAATGTACACCGGGACATTTTGTGAGGATAGTTCCGAGAGGCGGTGATAAGTTGGAAGTCACTATAAAGAAGAGTTCCAAGAATAATACTCCTTCCTTTACTTTTATACCTACTCCCGATTGTGAAAACTCCGCTTATGTGGCTACGGAGAAAGTTGCCGGGAAGTATTACTATCTCTGTGGTGATGCAGAAGCCCGTTATAAGTTCGAAGATTTGTTTGAGGACGAACGTTGTGCGGAGTTCAAGAGTTTGGTGGATAATTACGGTAAATAATTAATAGAATATTAGGCTTTCTCTATACAGCACTAAAAAAAACGGATGATGTATTCACTCAAAATACATCATCCGTTTATAGTAAACGCATCATCTGTTTGGCCCAAACGGATGATGTGTTTTTTATACCTCTTTAATCAGCTCCATACCACGTTTGATAGCCTCTTCGTTCATTGGTATCAAGTGGTGGTGACGTTCGGGGAGTGTCTTCTTCAAGCCTTTGATAACATTCTCCAGTGTCACGATGGGTGCTATTTTCAATAGACCACCCAGCACAATCATGTTGAACGCTTTGGCATTGTTCATTTCATTGGCAGCATCCATGGCGTCGATACGGTATACATGGATATCTTTACGTGTCGGCGGATTGATAATACCGTAGCCGTCATAAATAAGTACACCGCCCGGTTTCACTTTATTTTCGAATTTTTCGAGTGAAGGTTGGTTCAGGATGATGGCTGCATCGTATTTACTGAGAATAGGAGAAGAGATTTTCTCATCGCTCACAATCACTGTTACGTTTGCCGTACCACCGCGTTGTTCAGGTCCGTAAGCGGGCATCCAGCTCACTTCTTTACCTTCCATCAATCCGGAATATGCCAAAATCTTTCCCATGGACAATACACCTTGTCCACCGAAACCTGCTATAATGATTTCTTCTTTCATTGTTCTTCTGTTTTTAGCACCAATTATTTATCTTTCAAGTCACCCAGCGGATAGAATGGGAACATATTCTCTTCCATCCATTTATTGGATTTCTCTGGAGACATTTTCCAGCCGGAGTTACAAGTAGAAACTATTTCCACAAGGTTGGAACCCTTGCCTGCCATTGAATTCTCAAAAGCTTTGCGTATCGCTTTCTTTGCTTTACGGATAGCAGGAACGGTTTCCACGCTTTGGCGGGTGACGTATGCCGTACCCTCCAACTGGGCAGCAATATCGGCAATCTTCAGGGGATAACCATGCAGATGTACATCACGGCCATAAGGACTGGTCGAAGTCTTCATGCCTACGAGTGTAGTCGGAGCCATTTGACCACCTGTCATACCATAGATGGCATTGTTGATGAAGATAATGGTTATATTCTCACCTCTATTCAGTGCATGAATTGTTTCGGCGGTACCGATGCAAGCCAAGTCACCATCTCCTTGGTAACTGAATACCAGACGATCCGGCCAAAGACGTTTGATGGCGGTGGCAAGAGCAGGCGCACGTCCGTGAGCAGCTTCCTGCCAGTCAATATCTATATAGTTATAGATAAACACGGCACATCCTACGGGCGAGATACCTATTGCTTTATCTTCCAGTCCCATTTCTTCGATTACTTCGGCAATCAGTTTATGAACCACACCGTGGCTACATCCCGGACAGTAATGCATGGGATTATCGTTCATTAGAGTCGGTTTTTTAGCAACCAGATTCTCAGGTTTGATAATATCTTCTTTTGTCATAATCACTTCTCCTTATCTGTTGGTGAACCGTATGAAAAATTCCATCAACTTAACGAATATTGCTGCGCCGCAAACGTAGATAAATAGTTTGAAGTCATCTTTTGCAACAAAATAAACAATGATAGCTGCCAAAGCAAGTATCATGAAAAGAATATTTAGTACGGTTCTTATTTTATCAGGATTCATTTCTTTAATTGAGAATTAAAAATTAAAAATTAGAAAATGGAGATAGCTGAGATTTTTTAATTCTCAACTCTCAATTTTTAATTTAGCAAGTGCCACAACAATTTCATCCGGATCGGGCACGATACCACCGAGACGTCCGAAGTGTTCCACCTTCACTTTACCATTTACTGCAAGACGGACGTCTTCAATCATCTGTCCGGCATTCAGTTCGGTAACCAATATACCTTTTACCTTGTCGGCGTATGCGGCGATGGCTTTTGTAGGGAATGGCCACAAGGTGATGGGGCGGAGCATACCTACTTTGATACCTTCTTCGCGAGCCAGTTCCATTGCTTTCTGTCCGATACGTGCCATAGAACCAAAGGCTACAATCAGGTATTCGGCATCTTCACAATGAATTTCTTCAAAACGTACTTCGTTCTCTTCGATTTCTTTGTACTTGGCTTGGAAACGGATATTGTTCTTTTCCATTTCCTCCGGTTTCAGTTCCAGAGAAGTGATGATATTGGGTTTGCGCCCATTAGTTCTACCGGTAGTAGCCCATGGACATTGTTCAATAACCTCAGCATCCGTGCGGCGTGGCTTTTGTGCAGGAAGAACTACTTTTTCCATCATTTGTCCAATCACACCGTCGGCAAGGATGATGGCCGGATTACGATACTTGAAAGCCAGTTCAAAACCAAGACCTACGAAATCTGCCATTTCCTGTACAGAAGCTGGAGCAAGGGCGATAAGGCGATAATCACCGTGACCGCCACCTTTTACGGTCTGAAAATAATCAGCCTGACTAGGCTGAATAGTTCCGAGTCCGGGACCGCCACGCATCACATTTACAATCAAACAAGGCAGTTCGGCACCGGCAATATAAGAGATACCTTCCTGTTTTAAACTTACACCGGGGCTTGATGAGGAGGTCATCACCATCTTTCCGCTTCCGGCACCACCGTATACCATATTAATAGCCGCCACTTCACTTTCTGCCTGGAGCACTACCATACCGGTTGTTTCCCATGGTTTCAGTTCGGCAAGAGTTTCCAATACTTCTGATTGGGGGGTAATAGGATAACCAAAATATCCATCGGCACCGCAACGAATGGCTGCGTGGGCGATGGCTTCGTTTCCTTTCATTAATACAACTTCTTCTGCCATATTCTTCTTATTTATTCTACTTTTACTTTATAAACCGAGATACATCCGTCCGGACATACTGTGGCACACGAGCTACATCCGTTGCAAGTATCTTCCAATATCTGATGGGCATAATTATATCCCTTCACGTTCACCTCTTTGGTGAGGGCTATTACATTGAGCGGACAAGCCACGACACACAGGTTGCAGCCTTTGCAACGCTCGGTGTCCACTACGATTGCTCCTTTGATTTTTGCCATAATTTACGTTTTTTTATTTTATTGATTGTACATATCCTTATTGAAGAAATTCAGAATATCCATTACCATGTTGTAGGCTTGTCGGGCAGGACTGTCAGGATTAAGGTCGATAGCATATTGGTAGTTGTTCAGCGCCTGCTGCCAATTACCCTGTTTGCGGTAAGCATTTCCACGGAGATAATAGGCTTCGTCCTTTCCGGGAAAATCGGATTGTAATATTTTGTCAAGCTGAGGGATAGCTTGCTCTACATTTCCTTGATTGATAAGCTCTTTTATGGTATTCAGTTGCTCCATATCATTCTGAGTTCCGGATTATTGAACTACAAAGATAGTTTTTATTTAAAGACATTAGTCATCTTATCTGCTAAAAATAAGAAAATAGGGGGAATAAAGAAGGGCTTGCAAATGCTGAAAGCACATGTCAAGCCCTTTTTTATATCATACGATACCTCTTTTTACTTTACCGGTATTTTGTCAATTCTCCGTTGATGGCGTCCACCCTCAAACGGGGTGGAGAAGAATTTAGTCATAATTCCATCAGCTTCCTGGTTGGTGATGAAACGTCCTGGCATCACAAGTATGTTAGCGTCATTGTGTTGACGGGCCAGACCGGCTATTTCGGTATTCCAGCATAATGCGGCACGAATGCCCTGATGCTTGTTCAGTGTCATACTGATACCGTTTCCACTTCCACAGATAGCAATACCCGGATAACATTCACCAGATTCTACTGCTTGTGCAAGGGGGTGTGCAAAATCCGGATAATCCACACTTTCGGGAGAATAAGTACCAAAGTCCTTATATTCCAAACCTTTAGCTTCAAGCCATTCTTTTACATATTGTTTCAGAGCATATCCTGCATGGTCACAACAGATTCCGATTGTTTTCATTTATAACATTGCTTTTACTTGTTTATATACATTTTCTGCTGTAAAACCTAATTTCTCGTCCAGTACCTTGTAAGGGGCTGAGAAACCGAATGATTCCAATCCCCAAACTTTACCGTTTACGCCTACAAGACCTTCTAATGTTACAGGCAGACCGGCAGTCAAACCGAATACCTTGGCACCGACAGGAATAATGGTTTCCTGATAACCCGGAGCCTGGCTGCGGAATAAACCTTCGGACGGAGCAGATACGATACGTACTTTTATGCCGTCTTTACGTAACAATTCAGTACCTGCAACTAATGTCGCTACCTCAGAACCTGATGCAACCAGAACAACATCCGGATTTTCATCCGAACCGGCTACGATATAAGCGCCTTTTACTGCTTGTCCATAATCGTTACCGGCCGGCAGGTTGGCAATGTTCTGACGGGAGAAAATCAATGCGGTAGGAGTGGCCATATTTTCCATGGCGAGTTTCCAGGCTATAGTAGTCTCTTCTGCATCTGCCGGGCGAAGTACCAGCATGGAATTACGCCCTTTGTGATTCTTCATCTTTTCCATCAGGCGGATTTGAGCTTCCTGTTCTACCGGTTCATGGGTAGGACCGTCTTCGCCTACACGGAATGCATCGTGTGTCCAGATGAATTTAATGGGTACTTCCATCAAAGCTGCCATGCGTATGGCGGGTTTCATATAGTCGGAGAATACGAAGAATGTTCCGCAAGCGGGGATGATCCCCCCGTGGAGTGACATACCGATACAGCAACAAGCCATCGTCAGCTCGGAAACACCGGCTTGGAAGAAAGCACCGCTGAAATCACCTTTTTTGAAAGCGTGAGTCTTTTTCAGGAAACCGTCTGTCTTGTCCGAATTGGAAAGGTCGGCAGAAGCCACTACCATGTTTCCTACTTGCTCGGCAAGAGCACCGAGTACGGTAGCAGATGCGGCACGTGTAGCTACATTGGCTTTTTGTTCAATGGAAGCCCAGTCCACTTCAGGAACTTTACCCGAGAAGAACAGCTCCAGTTTAGCAGCTAATTCGGGATTGGCTTTCGTCCATGCCGCTTTTACAGCATATTTTTCTGTCATGATCTTTTTCAGCTCTACGGCACGCTTGGCATATAATTCTGCTACTTCGGGGAAGATAACGAAAGGGTTTGTAGGGTCTCCACCCAAATTCTTGATAGTGTTGACATAAGCATCACCACCCAAAGGAGCACCATGAGTGGCGCAACTGGCTTCGTAACTGCTTCCATCCGCTTTACGGGCACCTTTACCCATTATGGTGTGGCCGATTATCAAAGTCGGACGTTCGTTTTCTGCTTTAGCTGCGTTAAGAGCACCGCGAATGGCATCCGGATCATTACCGTCAATTGTAATGACTTTCCAACCCCAGGCTTCGTATTTTTTTGCAGTATCTTCGATCGTTACATCTCTTGTTTCAGTAGAAAGCTGGATGTCATTGGCATCATAGAACATGATGAGGTTATCCAGTCCCAACGCACCGGCAATACGGCCGGCACCTTGTGAAATTTCTTCCTGAATACCGCCGTCGGATATATATGCATAAATTGTCTGGTTCATTACCTCATCGAAACGTGCTTTCATGAACTTGGCGGCAATGGCAGCTCCTACGGCATAAGTATGTCCCTGTCCCAGCGGACCGGAGGTGTTTTCGATGCCACGCATAATATCACGTTCGGGATGTCCCGGCGTAGGACTTCCCCATTGACGGAATTCCTTCAATTCATCCAGCGTGAACTTGCCGGTCAGTGCCAATGTAGAATAAAGCATCGGTGACATGTGTCCCGGATCAAGGAAGAAGCGGTCACGGCCTTCCCATGCCGGATTTTCGGGATCGTATACTAGAAACTCCGAATAGAGTACATTTACAAAGTCAGCACCACCCATGGCACCGCCGGGGTGTCCGGAATTGGCCTTCTCAACCATTGAAGCAGCAAGAATACGGATATTGTCCGCTGCACGGTTCATAAGTTTGTTGTCGTTCATATCTTTAATCGTTTAATATATTCTCATTGGAACTTTCACATGGCAAAGATAATTCTTTATACGTAAATTTCCTCATGAATAAAGTGTCTTTTTAGTAACATACAGAAAAAGCACTTTTCTACAAACGAGAAAAGTGCTTCCATTGTTTATGAAAAAAGAATGAAGTTTTATTCTAATCTGCGTGCACCGTCACCAATGATTACATCATAAACTTTCGGGCTTCTACCGAATTTCTTCTTGAATTCATCTTTTGCTCTTTCAATAAATGTACTGTAAAGCTCATCTTTTACCAGATTGATGGTACAACCGCCAAAACCGCCACCCATTACGCGTGAACCGGTCACGCCACAGTCAAAGGCAAGGTCGTTGAGGAAGTCGAGTTCTTCGCAGCTTACTTCATACAACTTACTCATACCGTGGTGGGTTTCGTACATCTTTTGGCCTACAGTTTCGTAATCATCTTTCTCCAAAGCATCACAAACATCGAGCACACGCTGGATTTCTTCGATTACATATTCTGCACGCATATAATCTTCTGCGCTGATATCGGCTTTAGCTTCCTCCAGCATTTCCATGGTACAGTCACGTAAGAATTCTACATGGGGATGTTTTTTCTGTATGGCAGCAACCGCAGCTTCGCAACTTTGGCGACGTTTGTTATAGGCAGAAGAAGCCAATTCATGTTTTACAACGGAGTCTACCAATACCAGACGGTATCCCTTCGGGTTGAACGGAAAGTATTGATATTCCAGTGAACGGCAATCCAGACGGATCAGGCTGCCTTGCTTTCCGAATACGGATGCAAATTGATCCATGATACCGCAGTTCACGCCACAGTAATTATGCTCGGTAGCTTGTCCTACTTTCGCCAATTCGAATTTGTCGATTTTGTTTTCACCGAACAGGTCATTTATAGCGTATGCGTATGTACTTTCCAATGCGGCGGAAGAAGACATACCGGCTCCCAAAGGTACATCACCTGCAAAAGCGGTATTGAAACCTTTCACTTCTACACCACGCTTAATCATTTCACGGCATACACCGAAAATATATCTTGCCCAGCTGGCACGCGGGGCGTCTTCTTCATTCAAACCAAACTCCACATAATCTTTCAAATCGATGGAATAAGCTTTTACTGTGTTTGTGCCATTAGGTTTAATTTCTGCAATCATGCCCTTGTCGATTGCTCCGGGAAATACAAAACCACCGTTATAGTCAGTGTGTTCACCGATAAGGTTGATGCGACCCGGAGAAGCATATACAGCTCCCGTTGTTCCGTCAAAATGTTTGATGAAACGGCTTCTTACGTATTCTATATCCATGATACTAATATATTAAGGTGAATAATTATATTCTTGATTATTTCTTTGAACTGTCAATTCTTGAACCTACCAAAGCGTAGAACAGGATATAACCGGCACAGAAGAGAACTACCCAATAGCTGGTCATATAATCGGTAAGGTCAGCCAACCAACCTTGGATAGCTACCATGACAGCGCAACCGAATACCATTGTCATGAAAATACCACTGGCAATAGCCGTGTATTTACCAAGGCCTTCAACTGCCATATTGAAAATACCACCCCACATCACACTGGTGCAGAGCCCAACCAGCAAGAAAGCGAATATTCCTACAGGAACTTCCGCCCAAATAAGTTCTAATTGAGCCCAGTCGATACCCGGAACATTTACTGTGATATCTGTAGGCGCAAACATACCGAATGCCACAAGTATAAGGCTGGCACTGGCAACTACCGTAATCATTTTTCTACTTGAAATCTTACCGGCAATGGTACCACCAACCAAACGGCCTACGAGCATCATCAACCAATAAACGGCAACAATAAGACCTACAATGCTGGCATCCATACCCAAACCGGGAGTAGCTGCGTCAGGCGCTGAAGAAAGATATTGGAGGATATAAGTCGGTGTTCCTACTTCAACACCCATATACAGGAAGATAGCGATAATACCGAGAACGAAGTGGCGATATTTCATGGCACCTTTGATAAGCGTGGTGTCAACCGGAGCTTGTTCGGGTTCTTCAATCTTGGTGAAGAAGATTACGATGAAACCGATGATGAAGATTGCAAGCGCAATCATCAATGCAGGTGTAGCATCGGCAATGTGTGCTTTAGCGGCATCACCAATCAAGGCACCCATAATGATATATACGGCTACGGCAGCAGTACTGTTGAACACGCCACCGATCTGGATGAGCTGGTTTCCTTTGTTTCCACCGCCACCGAGGAGGTTCAGCATAGGATTGACTACACAATTGAGGATACACATTGTGAAACCACTGATGAAGGCACCGATCAGATAAACCAAAAAAGCGCTTTCTTTACCCACGTGTCCACTCAACCATTGCACGAGAATACCGATAATTCCCACGAACAGACCGATAAGTGCAGTTTTCTTATAACCGAACTTGGCGATGAGCATACCGGCAGGAATACCCATAACAAGATATGCGATAAAGTTTCCATAGTTACCAATTTGTGCAAGTACGTTACTGGCTCCGAAATCATTCTTTACAATCACTGCCATTGGTGAACAAAGGTTAGTAACGAATGCAATCATAGCGAAGAGTGCAATCATGATAATGATAGCTCCCCATTGTTTTTTTTGTTGACTCATGTTTTTGTAGATATTAAATTATTAATTTTCTGTGTTTTATTTATTCCTCCACACCAAACTTATAGATGGTTATCTGTTGATATTCATCGCCCGGAAGCAATACTGCCGAGGGGAAGTGAGCTTTATTCGGGGTGTCAGGGAAACATTGGGCTTCAAAACATACTGCGCTTCTTCCAGGGAATGTGGCACCGTGTGCACCGGTAAAACCACCTAACCAGTTGCCTGTGTAAAGTTGTACACCGTTCTCTGTGGTGTAAACTTCCATTGTTCGGCCACTGATGGGGTCAGTACAAGTCGCGGCAAGGCTCAGTTCGCCACTTTCCGTTTTATTCAGTACATAGCAATGATCATATCCGGTTCCGTTCACCAATTGCTGGAATTTGTCATCGATACGTTCACCGATTGTATGCGGAGTACGGAAATCCATCGGCGTACCTTCCACTTTCAAAATTTCTCCGGTGGGGATAGATACCTCGTCAATGGGTACATAAAAATCAGCATTGATGGTAACGATATTATTCAGAACGGTAGGAGAGGGGTTTGCAATACCTGCAAGATTGAAAAAACCGTGATTGGTCAGGTTGACAACAGTAGCTTTGTCGGTAGTGGCCCGGTATTCTATAACCAGAGCGTTGGTCTCGTTTTCCAGACGATACGTCATTTCCACTTCCAGATTGCCGGGGAAACCTTCTTCGCCATCGGCAGAGGTATAGTTGAAAATGACGGTTGACTCATCGGGTTGCGTGGCATCCCAAACACGTGCATGAAAGCCGGTAGGACCGCCATGCAATGAATTGGGGCCGTTATTGATTGTCAACTGATGTTCTTCGCCGTATAAAGTAAATTTTCCTTTAGCAATGCGGTTGCCGTAGCGTCCGATAGTAGTATTCAGGAAAGGTTCGGGACTGTTGATTACGTTGTCTATACTGTCATGTCCCAGAATTACGTTGGCATATTTCCCATTTTTGTCAGGTACCATTATCGAAAGAATTGCACAACCGTAGTTGGTAACTGCCACTTCCATTCCCTGGGCATTTTTAAGGATAAACAAATCTGTTTTTTTGTTATTTATATCCTTTTGAAAGTCTTTTTTGTCCAATCCGGACAAATTGCTTTCTGTTGGAGTAGTGTTTATCATAACATGGTATTATTTAAATTTCTTGCAAATAAAAAGAAATTCTTTTGTTCCCCCAAGTAAATGAGAGGAAATGTGAAGAACATTTTAGGAAAGTTTAGCGTTTAACAAATGGAAGACAAATTGATATTTTTTGTATGTTTGTCGCGTTAATCTAAAAAAGTATTGTATCAATTTCGAATTGTACTAATTAAAAACAACGAATGTATCCTCTAAAATTTGAGCCCATTTTGAAGCAGACGCTTTGGGGGGGCGACAAGATTATTCCATTCAAACACTTGAATGAAAGCTTGCCGAATGTAGGTGAGAGTTGGGAAGTTTCAGCAGTAGAAGATAGTGAATCTGTCGTAGCCAATGGTTCGGACAAAGGATTGACTTTGCCTGAAATGGTTCGTAAATACAGGGAAGAATTGGTGGGTGAAGCCAATTATGCACGTTTTGGCAACAAGTTTCCTCTGTTGATAAAATTTATTGATGCTAAATTGGATTTATCTATTCAGGTACATCCGGGTGATGAGTTGGCAAAGAAACGTCATAACAGTTTCGGTAAAAATGAAATGTGGTATGTGATTGCTGCGGACAAAGGTGCCAAATTAATTTCCGGTTTTGCCGAACAGATTACTCCGAAAGAGTATAAAGAGAGAGTTTATAATGGAACTTTTGCAGAAGTTCTCCAGACTTGTGCCATCCAGCCGGGGGATGTATTTTATGTTCCGGCAGGTCGTGTGCATGGGATAGGTGCCGGTGCATTTGTAGCGGAAATTCAACAAACTTCGGATATCACTTATCGTATTTTTGATTATAATCGTAAGGATAAAGACGGTAAGTCCCGTGAACTGCATACCAGCCAGGCTATCGAAGCCATTAATTTTACCGATGTACAGGATGATTTCCGTACTGCATACGAGCATATAGAGAATGAACCTGTTGAAATGGTAGCAAGCCCTTATTTCACAACGTCTATATATGATATGACGGAAGAAATTACTTGCGACTATTCTGAGTTGGATTCCTTCGTCATTTTTATCTGTGTGGAAGGTGCATGCCGTTTGACGGATGACAATCGGAATGAAGTCACCCTGCGTGCCGGTGAAACAGTTCTGTTGCCTGCTGCCACTCAAGAAGTGACAATTGTTCCGGAAGGCGGCAGTGTGAAGCTTTTAGAAACTTATGTATAAGTTTATTTCCTTGTTTTGATGAAGTTAACTTACTTAGCTTTATGAAGTTAACTAAGCAGACTGCAATAAGTTAACATCCTTCTATCAATGAAGTTAACATCGTGAATGGAACGATGTTAACTTCATTTTTCTATGAATAGGAAACGTCCCTCTCACCGCCGGAAATTTATTTTCGCAACACTCTTATCCTGCGGCTCTTTTCTTTCTTTCCTTCACTAATGCTGCAATCAGGTATTTTCCTTTTGCCGCCACTTCGCTCCACCTTGTGCCGTGTATCACCTGCCAAACGTATCCTCGCAACCTGCCGTAATCTGACAGCCTGAGTATCGCGTTTGCCTCTTCCGGGTTGGTGATACGCATTTGCTGCAGAGTGAACATCAGCCCGTCATAGTTGTGAGTCTGCTTGTTGTAGGCGTACTCCGGAGGCGTCAAAAAAGAATTCTCGCCGGGACTCCTTCCCTCTATTTCTGCTTTAGTTTCCTTTAGTTTAGTTTCCTTTACTTTACTTTGTTCTGAATTGTCTGCATTTTCGGTGAAAATGTCGACAGGCTGCATGCAATTTTCTTCATTTAGCATACGGTTCGCACTGCTTTGCCCTTGTCTTTCGATGTTTTGTTCCTGTCTTTCGGTACTTTGTTCAGAATTTCCCGTAATCTGAGCTGCGTTTCCTTCTCCTGCCTTGTGTGCAAAAAGCGTGCACTGCTCCTTGTCCCACATCAGGTAATACCCCTTCTCCTTATGCAGCTTGCAGAGCAGCTTCATTACTGCCCCCACGCCTGCCAGCCCGTATTTCGCCTCCACCAGTTCTATTGGTGTGTCCTCAAAGAAACTCACGTTCAACGGGAAATACATAATCCCCCCATAATTCATCGCCATACTTTCACTCCTTTCATTCTTTCATTTTCTCAGCAAATCGGTCTCCACTCCAAGAAATTCTCCAATTGGAAGTTCCTCCATTTCTGCAAGTCCACATCCCAATACACAATGGTTCCCGTCACTCTCATGATGTCATACTCCTTTTGGAACATGGTCTGGTATGGCAGCAGCGTCGCCTTTACGAACTTGAACGTCCCGTCCTGCTTGTGGTACGCAATAAGCGCATACCCATACTGCATGTGGTCCAACAAGCTTTCAATGCGCCCTGTCATCCATTCGGCGCATTCTTCCGAATGCCCCTTTTCCAACATGATACGGATTTTCCACAGATTTCTTAATGCTTCGTGAAGTGAAGCCGCCTTTTTCTTTTTCATGATTTCTCTGATTAAATAATTAATAAACAGTATTTAAATTCCGTTCAGCATGTGTTGTGGTCACTGCATAAAAAAAAGATGCCGGCTCATTTTGAAAAAGCGGCATCTTTTTATGGGTGTGACTCAATCCTTGCTAAAGCGCAGCAAAGATACGGGTCGTTCATGACAGGTTGTCCACCGATATTACCCGGCGGGTTTATTACTGGTTAATGTTACTTATTTTTATTGTTTTTGGATGGTTTTCTCTTGGATTCTTCTAAAAGGAGTTCCTTCTTGATTTCAGTGATATCCTCCTTTATGGTGTTGTAGGACATCGGTTTATCGTTTGCTGTTTGGAAAATCTCAAACTTTGTGAGATATCTGCAAAGCGTTGCCGTTCCATACTTCGGGTCCACTCCCATACCCCCTTTAAGGAAAGTGATGAGGAACGCTTTTTCTATCGCCCCCCGTTCCCCTGTAACGTACTGAATATCCCCTCCCGGCTTCGGTCCTCTTTTAGCCTTAAAGTTTTGTTTAACAGTTTGATTACTCTTGTTGTTGTTCGCTCCAGCGGTTTTTTTTACCCGCTGTTTTTTTCTTTAATTGTTTCATATTAATTTTCTATTTTGTGCCGGTATTTACCGGTGGACAAAACATCATGAATCACGAAGTTACAGCTATTGCGAGAGATATGCAACGAATGGACGGTGCTTTATTGAAAAACGCCTGTAATGAATTGTATGTCAGGTGAGTATAAGCGAAAAACGAGGGTGTTTTTTTAATGTTCATTTAATGTCCGCAAAGATACGGGGTATTTCCGAACTGTGCAAAATGTTTAATAAAAATATTTTTATCGCTATTTGTTTTAGACTAAAACAAGTTGATATACAGAAATATACGCACTCGAAAATGTTATTCGTCTTTTCTATTCCTTTATCTAAATTTTCGTCTTTTTTTGTTGAAATATCCTGACGTTTTTAAAATGAACGTTTAAAAAACAGTTTTGTACTATAAACAGTTCGTTTATAGTGATTTACCGACAGGTAATGCACAAGTACATAAAAACAGTCGGCAAGAGGGGCTCAATACTTGCCGTATTTTACATAAAGTGCCCGCAAGTGATTGGAATTCAAGCTTATGTGAGAATTTCAAAGCCCCGGGAGAACACCCTTTTCTGAACTGGACATGGAACCGACCATCAAAATAGAAACGGAAAAAGAGACCGAGACTTGGTTCGCCATGCGTGCCACGTACCGCCGAGAGCCTGATGCCATGCGTCTTTTAGAAAAAGAGAAATTAGGTTGTTTCGTCCCCATGCAGTACAAGATATGTATTAAGAAGGGTAAGAAAATCCGTGTACTAGTGCCCGTCATCCACAATCTTCTTTTTGTGCATGCTCGCCCTTCCGATTTGAAGCGTGTCAAGTCCCAGGTAGCATACCTGCAATATATCACCGACACCCGCAGCGGCCAGAAAATCATCGTCCCCGACGTGCAGATGCAGCGTTTCATAGCCGTTGCCGGTACTTACAACGACCATCTCCTGTACTTCCAGCCCGAAGAACTGAACCTTTCGAAAGGAACTAAAGTACGTATCACCGGCGGTGACTTTGCAGGCCAGGAAGGTATCTTCCTGAAGGTGAAGGGCGCGCGTGACCGTCGCGTGGTCATCGAAATCCAAGGTGTCATAGCCGTTGCCCTGGCCACTGTCCATCCCGACCTGATAGAAGTCGTGTCATGACATGCATTCTACTGCGGATCAGGTCATCCAACAAGCCGGAATTAATAAATAAACATCAATCATAAACAATATGTCTCTTTCTGAAGAAACACTTACGCTTCAGCGTGCCGCGCACGACCTGATGTATTTGGGTATGGACGGCAGTCCCGTCTACAGCGATGACCTTTCCCGTCGTAACGGTGAGGTTTATCGCCTGACCACCTCTTTGTACAATTCCGTATTCCAAGGTTCCACTGTCGAGGAACAGGCTAATGTCTGTCTCGCCCTTCTGATGGGCTACAACGCTTCCTTCATCGACCATGGTGAAAAGCAGGGACATGTCCAGGAAGTTCTGAACCGTTGTTGGGACCTTCTTGAGGCTCTTCCCGCCTCACTGTTGAAACTCCGTCTTCTCACCGCCTGTTATGGTGAGGTCTATGATGAACCCTTGGCCGATGAAGCCCGTAAAATCATTGCCGGTTGGGATGGGAAATCACTCACTCCCGAACAGCAGGAGGCCATCGAGGAGTTTGAGAATGTGGTGGATAATCCTTATCC